>JBKJTD010000294.1:0-9816 GCA_046590915.1 Vicinamibacterales bacterium | reverse complement strand
CGATAGTTCCGATGTTGCGCTCCTGCACCAACAAAAACGGGCGTCGGCTGTTCGGCCGACGCCCGTAACTGTTTCAGAATACCCCTCGCTGTAACTAGAAGCGCACGCGCAGGCCGGCCCCCATCTGCAGACCTCCCACATCGAGCTTGGTCGTGGGGGTGAGGTTGACCTTGGCGGCGGAATATCGCGCGAAGGCCCCCAGGCCGAAGCGCGAGGTAATCATGTACCGGCCGTCGATGCCCGCCGTGAATCCCCAGACCGACTTTGATCCGGTGGCCAGCCCGACGGTGACTGCGGGCGTGGCGGCCTCCGCCACGGTGACGGTGCCCGCCAGTTCGTGTTCCACGCGCACGACGGTTGGCCCAGCCATGGCCATGATCTCGAGATCACTGGTGACCGGGAACATCCAGACGGCCAGGAGGCTGCCCCACAGTTCGCGGTGCTTCATCCCGGAGATCGCGCCGGAGACAGTGCGCGGCTGATCAAAAAAAATCGGGTTGGGAATGGACGCGATGGTGGTGCCGTCGCCGTTCGCCGTTCGCCCGGCCACGCTGACACCAATCGCCAAATTCTTCCACACGCGGTACCCGCCCGTAACATCCCACAGGAAGCCCTCGGCGACCTCGCGGGTTGTCGCAATCGTGGCTGTTTCGTCATAGAGCGGAAACGAGAGCGTGGTCGCCACGTCCTTGCCGCCAAGCTTGACGCCGCCACTGACGTTCACGAAACCGCGGTCTTTCCACTCCAGCATCTGCGCGCCGGCCACAGACGGGGCACTCATGGCGGCCAGCGCCACACACACAGCCGATAATTTCTTCATCATTCAGTCATCCTCGAATTGTCTCCCACAACGCTCACCGCATCGGGTCGCAGGTGGGTTATCATACAACGTGTGAATCCCCAGTCCGCCCAGCGTGCGGACCCGTTCGCGTTTTTTCCTGGAGAACTTTCAACATGCGCACGTCTCCCACTTTTGCCCTTGTCGCTGGCTGCCTGGCCTTGGCCGTGACTATTGCCTGCACCCAAGGGCCGTCTCCCACGTCGCCGTCTCCAGCCGCCGCTGCATCAAGCGAACTCGGACCCGGCGGCTCCACGTTAAAAGTCCCGGCGCCCACGCCGCTATCTCCCGCCAATGGCGTCCAGTTGACGCAGTCGAGCAACGTTCCGCTGGTCGTGAGCAATGTTGCCGGCAGCCACTCGAACTTTCCCATCACGATCGAATTCGAAGTCCGTACTGCGGCGGGGACTGTGATTGTAAATCCAAAGGTCGCCCAGGGCTCCGGGTCGACGAGCTATACGATCCCGGCAACGCTTGTAACGAGCGCAACCTACACATGGCGCGCACGCGCCACATATAGCGGCGCTTTCGGTCCCTGGTCGTCGGCGTTTACCTTCAGGGCGCCAGATATTCCTCCCCCCTTCATCCGCGGCAACGAGGTGTTTGATCCGCTCACCGACGGCAGGTCGGCCGGTACCGTCAACGGTCCCGTGCAGTGGCTGCCCGGTGTTGGCGTGAAATTGCTCCACAACACGAGCCACATCACGTACGTCCTGCCGACCAACCTGCAAGCTGGGTCCTACTCGATGATGGTCAAAGGCGTCGATGAATCGAACCCTGGCGACAAATCGAAAATCATGTCGATGCAGGAAGGCCTTGGCGACGTCACGACCAATGACTACCGCATGACCGCCGAACTGCGCGGACGTTTTTATGTGACGCCAGGCGCTGTGCAGGGACGGCTCATTACGGGCGACGCGGGCAATCACGGACGGATCCACGATACGCCGCGCATCGTGCTCGATTTCAACGACGAATCCTGGTACTTCTGGCGCGTAATCTGGGGCGGAGGTAGATTCACGGTAGAGGTGCGGTTGGGCGGCGAGTCTGGTTCTACGGTCTATCTGCAGACCATCGGCACGGGGGCCAATCCGTATCGCCCCGTGCCCCACGTAGTCCACGTCGGCCAGCCCGTGGGCCGCGCCGGGGAGATCGATGCGACTGCTGCCGGCATGATCGTCAAGAACGTGTGGATTTCTAACAACTCCCGGCCGACGTTCCCGTTCCCATCAACGCTGTTCGCGCTGCCCGGCGAAGGCAATCGATAGGCCCGAGACGACTCGTCGAACTTTCCCAGGGCGGGACGGGCCAAATGGCCGTCCCGCCCTGTTTCTTTTGAGGGACCAGAGGTCTATCATGGGAGGTAGCCCTGATGTCCACTGATACATTCCGCCTTCGTTACCTCGCCAAGTCGGTCGCCGGCGTGCCGAAGGATCTCGTCCAGTCCGCGATCTCGCACGTCACCGCGATTCGCCCCACCGTCTTCATCTTCAACTGCACCTGGGTCTGCGACGCCAAGTGCGAGATGTGCAACAACTGGAAATGGGGCAACCGGAAGGAAGACATCACCCTCGAACAACTCGATGGGGTGATGGACAGCGACTTCTGGCATCAGGTCGAAAATCTCAACATCTCCGGTGGCGAACCCACCACGCGCCTCGATCTGCCGGAGATGGTCGAACTGTTTCACCGGCGTCTGCCACGGATGCGCAAGATCGGCATCAACACGACGGGCCTGACGCCGTCGCGCGCGATTCCGATGCTCACCCGTATCGTCGACTTCTGCGGCGAGAAGAACCTGCTCATCAGCATCCGCGTGTCGATCGACGGCGTGGGCGACATGCACGACCAGGTGCGCAACGTGAAGCGCGGTTTCGACAAGGCGTCCCAGACCATCGAAGCCATGCAGGCACTGGCGGCGCGTTCTCCGCACTTCCAGTTCGGCATCGCGTCAACGATTTTTTCGAAGAATCTCGACGACGCGAACAAGATCCACGCGTGGGCCAAGTCGAAGAATCTGGACCTGGTGTTCAACATGTTGCGGTTTACCGACAACATGCTCCACAACAAGGAGTTGGAGTCCGAGATTGGCTTCAAGACCCGCGAAGAGAAATTCATGCGGGAATTTTTCCTCGACCGCGTTGCTGAAGAGTCCGTCTTCAGCGGCCAGTCGTTCATGTATCTGCATTACGCCGACATGATCGCCAATGGATATCACCGCACGATGCCCTGTCCGTTTCAACGGCAGGGGCTGTTGCTCAACCCGAACGGGGATCTGTTTTTTTGTGAGAACTCCGAAAAAATGGGCAACGTGCTGGAGACGCCGGCCTCCGAGTTGTACTTCGGCAAGACGCAACTCGACAGCCGCGAAAAAATGAAACGCGACACCTGCCCGACCTGTCTCAGTCCCTGTCAGGTGAATGTCGGCGCCATGAAGCAGGTTGTGCCGTACGTGCAGTTCCTTCGGCGAGCATACAAGGTCAAACACGACACCTCCCGGCATCTGGATACGCTGCCGAAGCCGGTTCGATAAACACAAGACGCGGCTTATTATTCCGCGATAAATTCAGCACAATTTTGAGTTTTTAGTGCATATTACAATGGGCCGCGAAGCGCGCCCGAATGGAGACGAATTGATGAGAGCGCTGGCAATGGTATTCGTAGTGGGCGCGGCGGTGACTGCAGCCGCGTGTGATTCCGGGGGCACCCGCGAGGTCGTGCTTGGGCAGACGCCCACCAGTCCAGGAACGGTGACTCTCACGGCACCGGCACCGCAGACACCGGTCAACGACACGCAGCTCGACACGCTGCGCCCTGTCCTGACTGTCACTAACGGCACCGCCTCGGCGTCGGGTACGCGCACCTATGAGTTTCAGATCTCGGCCCGCGCGGACTTCTCCGCGGCGCCGGCGGCCTCGCAGTCGGGCATCGCGGAAGGCGCGACCGGGACGACCAGTTATACGCCTGCAGCCGATTTGCAGCCGGCCACCCGGATGTACTGGCGCGCTCGGATTACTCAAGGATCAACGACCTCGGCGTGGTCGGCCAACGGACAGTTCAGAACAAAGCTGGTCGGATTCAACCGTGCCGGTGAACTGTATGACCCGCTGATTCACGGAGAAACCCTTGGCACCCGGTCCGGCTCAACGACGTTTATCGGCCAACGCGGGCTTCGCGTGGACAACGCGTCTGCATGGGTCCGCTATCAGCTCGCCAGCACGCTGACATCGGGTGTGATTTCCGTGGAAGTCGAAGGGCTTCAGCCGAACTTGCCGCAGGAGAAGGCGCGCATCTTCTCGATGAGCGACGCCACGCCGCGCCTGTTCGACAGCAAGTTCCTGTTCAACGTGCAGTATCGCGGCATTCCCGGCAATCCGAACAACGCCATCTCGTACAAACTGCTGATGGGCGACTCCGCGCTGAAGTACGAGCCGGATTTCGGACAGCGCGCGGATGGCGTGCGATCGTTGAACCCCAACACGACCTATTTCTGGCAGGCCTCGTGGGGCTCGAGTTTCCGCCTGACGGTGAGGGAAGGTGGGCCAACCGGCAGCATCATCTACGATCGGTCACAGAGCACGCCTGGCACCTACAATCCGCCTCAGCATTTCGCCTACCTGGGAGCCACTGACGCCAGTATCGAATCTGGTTCCTACCCGGGTGCGATCTATCGCAACTTCTGGGTCGGCAGCGCGCCTCGGCCCGTCTCGCTGGGTTCGGCGCTCCTGAGACGTTGATACTAAGCGTCCGGCAGTCCGCCTCACCCGGGCGGACTGCCGGTGCGCAACACCAGAATCTGGCGCGTGGTCATCTGACGTGTGCGCCTGGCGTCTCTCAAAACGTCGCACACCTTCTTGAAGACCATCCTGGCGGCCGCATCGAGCCCCTTGTCTTCGAGGGCATCCAGTAATTGCAGCTCAAATTCAGCCGGCGTTCGCGACGGGTCGAGCGAGATCAACGCCCGGCCATCAGCGAGCGGCACCAACTCCACACCGGGGAGAGCTGACAGCGCGCGCACCGGCGGAACGACGATGATCCCCCTGGCGCCAAACTGCGTGACTTCGGCGGCGGCGGATACGGCGTGATGTGTACCAGCCCCCATGACCAGGCGCACCACCGCGCGACCGAGATCAGCGTCGGTCGCCGACAGGGAAAGAATGATGTCCTCAGGCAGCGTGAGTGTTACCGTGCGCGCCGGCCGGCTGAACTTCAGTGGCCGACCGCGTCGAGGTTTTGAAAGAGCCAT
This sequence comes from Vicinamibacterales bacterium, assembly GCA_046590915.1. Classification (GTDB taxonomy): domain Bacteria; phylum Acidobacteriota; class Vicinamibacteria; order Vicinamibacterales; family SCN-69-37; genus SYFT01. The sequence continues at coordinate 4,732 of JBKJTD010000294.1, read as the reverse complement.
GAACTCATTACCCTACAATGTCTGTGAGGAGATTCCCACTGTTTGGCGTAACCCGTGTGTTGCTTGTCCCCGCCGCCGGCCGCGGCACACGCCTGGGCTCCCCGCTGCCAAAGCTCCTGACGCCTGTCGCCGGGCGCGCCATGATCGAACACATCCTGCATCGGTATGCCTACGCGACAGACGTGACCGTCCTTGTCGTTGAACCCACCGCGCGAACTCAGGTGGCGGCGTACCTGGCCGGGCACCAAGTCCAGTTCGCGGAACAACGGGCGCCAACCGGGATGCTGGATGCGATTCTGTGTGGCCGTGACGCCACCCTCGCCGCCGCGCCAGACCGCATCTGGATCACGTGGTGTGACCAGGTCGGTATCTCGGCATCGACAGTAGCGACCCTCGCCCGACTCGAAGCCGAGTCCCCGGACGCGGCAGTGATCATGCCGACTGTCACTCAGACGCCGCCGTACATTCACTTTGATCAGGACGCCGACGCGCGCATCATCGGGGTGCGCCAGCGCCGGGAGGGTGACGTCATGCCGGAGTCTGGAACCAGTGACGCCGGACTGTTTTCGCTGTCATCGCGTGCGTTCGCTGACTGGCTGCCGGAGTACGCACAGGGTGCGACGCCGGGCGCCGCGACCAGGGAACTGAACTTCCTGCCCTTTGTGCCCTGGGTGGCAGCCCGTGCACCGGTGGTGACCTTCACCATCGCGTCGGAGGAGGCACGTGGTGTCAATACGCCAGACGATCTGGCTGCCCTGGAAAGGTTTCTCACATGAGCGTGATCTCAGTCGTCATTCCCGCGTACAACGAAGCCCGCTTCATCGGCGACTTGATTGGTCAGATTCGCGCGGTTGACCTGTCGGATCTGGGCTGTGCCCTTGAACTCGTGGTGGTGGACGACGGGTCGAAGGACGGCACGGCGGAACTGGTAGAAGCGATCACTGATGTCCGCCTCATCCGCAAACCCAACGGGGGCAAAGGCAGCGCTGTGCGCGCCGGCATTGCGGCGGCCACCGGCGAGTACGTGATGATTCAGGATGCCGACCTCGAATACGACCCACGCGACTATGTGGCGATGGTAGCTGCCCTTCTGAAACTTCCGGCGACGGTGGTCTACGGCAGCAGGTACCTCGCGCATCGACGCCCGTATCCCCATCAGTCGGTCGCGGCATTTCTCGGTGGCACCAGCCTGAGCGTCGTGTGCTGGGTGTTTACCGGCCGCTTGCTGACCGACACGGTGACGGCGCTGAAGCTGTTTCCCCGATCACTGCTACTTGATCTCAATCTCGAGACGTCTGGTTTTGAGCTCGACCATGAGATCACGGCAAAGGTGCTGGGGCGTGGCGTGTCGATTGTCGAAGTGCCGATTCGCTACTACCCGCGCAGTCGAGCCGACGGCAAAAAAATCGGCCCACGTGACTGGTTCATCGCATTCCAGACGTTTGCCCGGTGGGGGCGATCCCGGCGCTGAACAGACAGGCTCCGAGTACATCCCGCCAGAAACATCGCGGCGACAACCAGCAGCAGGATCACGCCGCCCAGCATCAGAAAGCGCAGCATCCGAGCCAGGAGCGTCGACTCTTCCACGGTGAACATCAGAAGTATCCCCGATTGGACTCGTAGATTTCCTTCACGGGACCGGCAGCGGGAGCCGCCTTCCGCCGGACGAGCCCTGGAATCGTTCTGAGCGTCATGTTCAGCCCCGACCGGGTCGTCTTGAGGACTGTGTTGTGGAAATACCGCAGCGCCGGAATCGGACGTACGCGATAGAACAACAGCTCCTGCGCCATGTTGAACGACCCGATCATCCGGAACAGAATGTTGTCGGGATACTTCACAATGCGGCGGAACAGGGGAAGGCGCTTGGGCGAGAACTTCACCATCAGCCAGAAGAGCGATGCGATGTTTCTGAATTCTCTGGCGTACGGCGTCTTGAGCGTGAGTTCCTGCGATTCGGCCACCTGCGCATCGATATCAAAATCCTTGTCCACAAAACCGTTCTCTCTCGCGTATTCCACGAGCGGCAGGCCTGGGAACAACAGGAACGTATTCGCGCGCACGTAGTCCGACTTCAACACCATGTTCAACTCGACCGTTTCAAACGCCTGGTCAAGCGTTTCACCCGGAAGTCCGATCATGTTCGTCGTGAGCACCTTGATGCGCTTCTCATGCAGCAACCGGGCGCCTTCCACAATGTGGTCGTTCTTGGAGCGCTTGCGAATCACCTTTTCGCGCATCTCTTCGCTGCCCGATTCCAGGCCCACCGCCGCGCCGTAACACTTCGCCTTGACCAGCAGATCAGCCGCATGCTGATTGATGGAGTCGAAGCGGATATTGCAGTTCCACGGAATACCGACTTTCTTCGGGTACAGATCGGCAAACTCCTCCAACCAGGCGTAGCTGTTCCGGATGAAGAACAGGTCGTCGGAAAAATGCACGTGGCGCAGCGGGTATTTGTCTGCCACGGCCTTGATTTCCGCGACCGCGCGCGGCACGGATTTGCGCCGCACGTAGTCGGACTTGGTTTCCTTCTTGTACATGTCTCGAATGACGGGCTCATGACAAAACGTGCACGGGTACGGGCAGCCCATGCTCGCGATGAACCGCTTCATCGGCATGTCGCGCAGAAAGGTGTACTTGTCGTAATAGAGGCCACGATCGGGCGGCGGCAATTCATCAAGCGGCACGGCTGGCCGGATCTCATTGCGATGAATCGTCCCGTTCTTGGTCTTGATGTGCAGGTTGCGAATCTTCGTCACGTCGCGGTCATGCTCCATCGCATCCGCCAGTTCGAGCATCGCCAACTCGCCTTCGCCACGGCAGATGATGTCGATGCCCGGGCGCAAGATCATGTCCGGCGAATAGGTGGGGTGCGGGCCGCCGACGATGATCGGAATGTTCATCTCCGCCTTGATGCGGACAGCCAGATCCTCAAGGGATCGATGCACCCCGGTCAGCGCCGAGAACGCAATCAACCCTGGGTCATAGGCTCTGATTGCCCCCATCAAATCCGGCGTGTGCGAGACGAGCATCAGGTCAGCCTGATGACCGTTGGCCTTCAGGATCGCGGAGAGGTTGGCAATGCCGATTGATTCTTGAATGCCGTTGTTCTGGATGAACAGAACCTTCATGGGAGGGACTCCTCTATCTGATACTTGCCACCTCGAATAATACACAGGTTATTCACGAACAGCCTGTATTACTTCTAGAATACTCCCTCGTGGGCGCCGTTCTTGCCGGGTGCCGCCTTGACTCCCCGGGACGCGTTGCACACACTGGGGAACCGTCGCGATGCCGAGACTTTCCCCCAGTGTTCCCATGTTTCTGGCCTTCGGCGGTGTTGCGGCACTGGCGGTCGCGGTCCTGCCGGATCCCTTCAATCTTCCCGTCTTTCTTCTGCTCGCCGTCGTATTCACCCTGCCCGGCTGGCCACTGGGGCGGTACATCGCCGGCCGTGACGTTGACGGCCTGACACACACCGTGCTGGCGCTCCCCCTCGGATATCTCTGTGGGGCGGCGCTGACGGTCATCCTGCGGTGGTTGGGAGTGGGGTCACCGTGGGCCGTCGTGGTGGCGTGTCTGGGCCTTGCGGCGCTGCTGTCAGTGACGCTGCGGCGTCGCACCGGTGGAGTCCTGGCACTTACGCGCCTGGCCAACGCTGACCGTCTGGCGCTCGGTGTGTTGTGGCTGGCCGCGCTTCTGATCACCGGTCCGATCTTTGCGCGTGTCGGCGAGATGACGCCGATGGGACTCGCCTATCGTGCGTACTTCAACGCCGATCTTTTCGTGCACATGGCCGTGGTGGCCGAAGTCGCCAAGGGCTCCTCACCGGCGATGAATCCGTTTTTCCCCACCGAGGCCCTGCCCTATTACTGGACGTACTTCAGCCTTCCGGCGGTCTTCTCGCAGTTGCGGACGACGCTCCCCGTGGATCCGGGGATCATGCTGACTGATACCGCCATGGCGCTGGTGTTTGTGAGTGTGGGTTTTCTGACCATCCGCAACCTTGGCGCGTCCGCCGCCGCATCGGCGATCGCGTGGCTGGTGATTCTGTTCGCTTCGAGTTTTGAGGGCGCGTTTTTTATCTGGGATCAACTTCAGCAGGGCAAGGCGCTCGACCAATTCCGCTTCTGGAACATCGACGCAGTCACACGCTGGGTCTGGAACCTGCCCGGCGTGGACGGATTTCATCGGGGCATGTGGTGGACGCCGCAACATCTGATGGCGCTCACGCTCGGGATGCTGGTGCTGGTGAGTGTCGTTCGGCCGCGCCGGGAACACGCGCTGGCCAGCGGCATCTTCGAAGGTCTCCTCTTGGGGGCCATCATGATCATCAGCAGCTTCAACGGCGTCATGCTGGTCGCGTGGTACGGCCTCACACAGGTCGTATTGCTCGCGCTTGATCGTGGCGACGGGTTTCGACGATGGTTCGTTGCGCGCGCGTGCGCCGCAGTGCTGGTGGTGCTCTTCCTTGGCCTCGCCACCAGCTCAGGGATGGTCCAAAGTATTCCCAACGCGTTTCTCTTTGGCTGGAATCGATTCTTCCTTCGCGGCCCCTGGGCGTTCCTGCTGCTGAGTTTCGGCCCCGCGCTGTTTTTCGCCCCGTTCGGCATTGGCGCCGCCATCCGGGCGTCGCGCCGGCTCGTCGTTGCTCTCGGCCTGCTGATGCTCGTCAGCGCAGTCGTGTTTTTGCAACTCGATTTGCGGGGGCATGAAAATACCCAGGTCACTT
>JBKJTD010000229.1:0-6735 GCA_046590915.1 Vicinamibacterales bacterium | reverse complement strand
GCATCGAGCAGCGTGGTTTTACCGTGGTCAACGTGACCCATGACGGTGACGACCGGGGCACGCTCGACGAGGTCTTCCGGGTTGGACGCGGTGGTTTCGACGTCCACCACTTCTTCTTCGAACGAGCGAATGAGGACCTCGGCACCGAAGTCGCGCGCGATGAGCTGCGCCGTGTCGGCGTCGAGTGTGGAGTTGATGGTCATCATCATGCGATGGTCCATCAATTTCTTCATGACGTCCTTCGCCTTGACCTCAAGCTTGTCGGCGAGGTCCTTCACCGTCATGCCCTCGGCGAGGGTGATGAGTTTGGTGATGGGCGGCAGCGCCTCGGGCATCTGCTGGAAGGACGGACGGTCATCACGACGCGGGCCCTTGGAGCGCGGACCGGAGTACGCCGGGCGATACGTTGACTGGCCCGGGCGATGCTGGCCAAACGGTGGCCGCGCGCCTGGCGCGCCGCCGGGCTGGCCGGGACGCACGGGTTGCGAGGGCAGTGGCCGTGGGCCCCCGAGGGGCGGACGCGGGCTCGCTGGGATGGGACGGCCCATCATGCTCGGGCGCACCGCTGTGCCTGGCGCCGCCGGACGTGTCGGCGCTGGTGCCGATTGCGTCGGACGCACAACCGTGCGCTGCGGCACAGGCCGCGCCGCCGGCGCTTCACCGGTCAGCGGATCCTCGATGCGCAGACGACGCGTCGGTGGCACGACACGTCCCATCGGACGTGTGACGGGCGAGATCGCCGGGGGAGCGGGAGGCGCAGCGGGCGCGGCCGCTCGTGGGGCCGAAGCCGCGGGCGGCGCAGACGACTTGGCCACCACCTTGGGCGCTGCGGGCGGCGGCGCCGCGTGCGTGCGAGCGGGGGGCGCCACGGGTGCGGTCACCACACGCGTGGCAGGAGTCGGTGCTGCGGGTCGTTCCGCTTCGACTCGCAGCCCTGAGGTTCGGGGCACCTCGCGGCCGGCACGCACGACCGGAGAAGGTTCGGAGTCGGCGACCGACGACGATTCCTGCTCAGCCACAGCCTCCACGACGGGCTCGGGGATGTATTCAGGCTCCGGTTCTGGTTCTGGTTCCGGTTCCGCAGTCGGTTCGGGAACGTATTCCACGTCCGGCGCGGCAGCCAGAGGCGCTTCGACATGCGTATCGGCCTCGGCATGCGCGACAGGAGCGGCAGCGTCGCCGGCGACCGGCTTGACGGTCTTGACCAGGCGGGGACGCAACGCGGGCGCGGCAGGCTTGGGCGGTTCCGGTGTCTTGCCGCCCGACTTCCCACCCGACTTGGCAGGCGCCTTCGCGGCGCCCTTTGCGGGGGCTGCGACGGTTTCGGCAAACATCGCGGCCGGCGGCGGCAGGGCGATGTTCCGCTTGCGTGCCTGGCGCTCGACGAACTGACGCGCGACGATTTCTTCGACGGAACTCGAGGCGCTCTTCACCTCAATGCCGGTCTCGCTCTTGAGCAGGCTCATGGCGTCCTGGCTGGACAGCCCCAGGAGCTCAGCGACTTTGTAAATCCGGACAGTGGCCAAAAGGAACCTCGATTAATCGCGAATCTGAAACGTGAAAACGGCAATCTGTAATGGCAATCGGCAATCCCGCAACGACCCGGCCGTTATGACTCTGCCGGGGCCTCGGCCGGTGCGTCCGTGGGTTCGGGTGCCGGACCAGCAGCGGCCAGAACGGCGTCAATCGTCTCGGCATCAAAGCCCGGAATGGCCAGCAGTCCTTCGGACCCCGCGGTGCGGATCTTTTCGAGCGACGTGAAGCCGGCTGCCTTGAGCTGCGACACCACTTCGTCGTGAATGTCGGGCAACGACAGTGGCGCGTCCGACTCGCTCGTCTCGCCGAATTCCAGACCAGCCAACTGCAGTTCGACTTCCTTCTTCTTGTCTTCGTCGCTCTTGATGTCGATCTTCCACCCCGTCAGCTTGGCGGCGAGCCGGACGTTCTGGCCCTTCTTGCCAATGGCGAGCGAGAGCTGCCGGTCTTCAACCAGCACCTCCATCACACGCGCTTCATCGTCGACGATCGTCACGCGCTGCACGCGAGCCGGGCTGAGCGCCTTGGTGACAAAATCGACCGAATCTTCCGACCACTCGACGATGTCGATCTTTTCGCCGCGCAGTTCGCGGATGATCGCCTGCACGCGTGTGCCGCGCATGCCGACGCAGGCGCCGACCGGATCCACATCGCGTTCACGCGAGAACACGGCGACCTTTGCGCGGTCACCGGCCTCGCGCACACAGCCGCGAATCATCACGGTGCCGTCGTAAATCTCGGGCACTTCCTGCTCGAACAACTTGATGAGCAATGCCGGATCCGTGCGCGAGAGGATGACCTGCGGGCCCTTGGCGTTGCGCGTCACGGTCTTGATGACTGCACGGACGCGATCGCCGATCGCGTAGTTTTCCGCACGCGACTGTTCCTTGCGGGGAATCTGGGCTTCGACGCGACCGATTTCCACAATCAGGTCGCCGCTCTCGAAACGCTTGACCATCGCGTTGACGACTTCACCGACACGCTGGCTGAATTCGCCGTGAATTTTTTCGCGCTCGGCTTCACGCACACGCTGGGCGATGACCTGTTTGGCCGTCTGCGCCGCGATGCGACCGAGTTTTTCGGTTTCCTTCGGGAACTCGATCTCCATCCCGGCTTCGGCTTCTTCGCCGTATTCAGCCTGGGCGTCGGCCAGCGCAATTTCCTTGTGCGCGTCGGTGACCGCGTCCACGATCTGCTTGACCGCGTAGAGCTCAACCAACCCCGTCTCGAGGTTGAAGCGGGACCGGAGGTCTTCCTCTTCCCGGAACACCTTGCGTGCGGCCGCGAGATACGCGTCTTCAATCGCACTGACGACGATGGACGGGTCGATGCCCTTGTCCTTCGCCACCATGTCAATCATTTGTTGCAGTTCAGTCGCCATAATCAGAACTCCACGTCCAGCCGCGCGCGTTTGATCGCTGCCAGCGGCACCCGGTGTGTGCGCTTGCCTTCTGCAAGCAACACCCCGCCGTCTTCAAAACCCGACAACCGGCCGGCGAAACTTGTCTGGCCGTCCACCGGAGTCGTCGTCACAATCTTTGCGAGGCGGCCGACAAAACGCCGGTAGTCATCCTCGCCGCGCAGGGGCCGGTCGAGCCCTGGGGAGGACACCTCAAGGGTGTAGGCCTTCTCCAGTGCCGCGCCCAGTTCGTCTTCCACGTCGAGCAGCGCGCTCAAGTCGTGGGCGACGTTCTGGCAGTCCCCAATGCCCACCGCATCTTCAGGTTTGTCGGGTCCCTGCGACACCTGCCATGGGCGATCCACCATCACCCGCAGGACCCATCCAATGGATTCGCGCCGGAACTGGAGATCGAAGATCTCCAATCCGTGGCTGAGGGCCACGCGTCGTGCCGCCTCGCGCACACGCTCCAGAACTTGCTCGCGGGTCGTCGTCACGTCGGGATCCTGCAGGTCGTCGAAGCAAATAAAACGGGGCCTAAAAACAGCAAAAAGTGGGCACGGGCCCACTTACCACCGCAATCCCGCTACGAGCACCGACAAGTATACATCACTGCATGAAGCCGCACGCCGGGGCCGGGGCGGCCGGGGGGGTGGTGATGGCCGCCGACACCAGGTCGGCCAGCATCAGATACCCGGTGTCGTTGGGGTGGAAGCCGTCCGGCGAGTAGTTGCCGGTCTGGTAGGCCGGGCCGTGGCACATCAGGTCAATGATGAGCACGTCGGTCGAGCGGGTGGCGTTCATCGCGGCCGAAAAACCGACCGCCAGCCGGCGGAGGTACTCCCGTTCGGTGGAATTCAGCCCGGCCGCGTAGGGGAGCCGGGCCATGTTTGGCAGGTTGAGGACTATCACCTTGCCGGTGGTGGCCCGGGAACGGATGCCGGTGATCAGGTCCCGGAATTCCGTGCCGAACGTCGTGATTTGCGCCTGAATGTACGCGTTCGGATCGCGGCTGTCCCGGCCCGCCCGGATGGCCGCGCCCACTGTATTGACGTCGTTTCCCCCGGCAAACACCGTGACCAACGTGGAATCGCGGGGCACAAACGGCATCTGGGACTCGATGAAGTTGCCAAAGATATCCCGGTTCAGGCTGTTGCCCAGATCCATGAGGCGCCGGCTGATGACGGCTCCGGGGATGCCAAGGTTGCTACTGTCGAAATCGGCGTGGGCCGCTTTCAGACGCCGGGTCACCGTCTGCACGTAGCCCGTGCCGTTCGGGCAGGTCGAAAATGGCAGGCACACAATGCTGCCCCCAACGCCGATCGCGTCGCTGGCACCCACGGCCGTGTACCGGACCGCGCCGGCAGGCGGGGGCGGGGTGGTCGGGGCCTTGAGCACGTCGCAGGCTGCGAAGCCCACGCAACACACACTGATAGCCAGAAGGCGAAACACAGTCACGATCGGGCTATCGGCCACATGGCGCCCCTCGCATAGCCGAGGCGTCTTTCTTCCCGTCAACTGCGGTTCACCATGAACGTGGCTGTCTGATCGAAAAATGACTTCATCGCATGGGTCACGTCGGCGGGAAGGGCGACCTCGTCCAGGGCACGGGTCATCATCTCGATCCAACGATCGCGCGCCCGCTGATCGATGGAAAACGGGGCATGCCGCTGTCGAAGTCTGGGATGGCCACGCTGTTCGATATAGCGATTTGGCCCGCCAAATCGGCCGACCAGGAAGTCCCGGAGCCGTTCCTCCGCGCCGTCCATGTCGTCAGCCGGATACATCGGCCCAAGGATGTCGTCACCGGGAACCTGGGCATAAAACGCCCGCACGAGGCGCGCAAAGCCCTCTTCGCCAATCTGCTCGTAAATCTGAAGCTCGCCAATTTGCATGGAACGATTCGCAATCACAGAGTGAAAATGAGCTCGGAGGCGATTTTCACGAAAATCACCTCCGAGCTCATTTTTATTGCGGGGTGACGACGAGGTCGTAGCCGCGGGCGCCGGTGACGATGGCGGTGACGAGGGAGCCGGGCACGAGAGTGGCCGGGTCGCACTGGTCGAAATACACGACGGCGTCGATGTCGGGGGCCTGGCCTTCGAGCCGTCCCTGAATCACGAGGTCCGAATCGGGCGTCGGGCCGTCGACCATCACACGCACGGTCTGGCCCTTGCGCGACTTCATCCGGGTCGCGACGATCTGCTTCTGCAATTTCATCACACGGTCGCGGCGCGCTTTTTTTACCGCCGCGGGTACGTCATCGTCCAGCTCAAATGCGCGTGTGCCTTCCTCGTGCGAATACGTGAAGACTCCCACGTGATCGAAGTTCGTGTCGCGCACAAACGCCATCAACTCTTCGACGTCCTGCTCGGTCTCGCCGGGAAAACCCACGATGAACGTGGTGCGCAGCGTGACGTCGGGCAGAAATCGACGGATACGCGCGAGCAACTTGTCATACCCCTCGCGGTTGCCGGGGCGCCGCATCCGCCTCAGGACATCAGCCGACGCATGCTGCAGCGGCAGGTCCACGTAATTGCAGACCTTGTCGCACTCGGCCATCGCCTGGAGCACATCGTCGGTAATCGTCGTTGGGTAGAGGTAGAGCAGACGCACCCACTCCAGCCCCTCCACGTCATTCAGGCGACGCAGGAGGGTCGCGAGCGCGCCACGTTCGCCTTTGTCGATCCCGAAAAATGTCGTGTCCTGCGAGATCAGCAACAACTCGCGCACGCCGCGCGAGGCGAGCGACTCTGCCTCGCCGACGATGGCGTCGATGTCACGGCTGCGGTAACTGCCGCGCAGCGTGGGGATGATGCAGAACGCACACGTGTAGTCGCACCCTTCGGCGATCTTCACATACGCAAAGTGTTTCGGTGTGGTCTGGACGCGCGGGGTGTCGGCCCCGTAAAGATAAGTAATGTGCGCGCCGGGGTGGGCGGGCCTGACGGACGTGGCGGCAGCGACGGGAATGTCACCGAGCGCGTGCGCGCGCGACTTGAACAGCGTCATTGGCGTGGCGGTCCCGGCGATCGCGCCAACGATCTCGGGAACTTCGCCAGTGCCCAGGCACACGTCGATTTCCGGAATCTCCGCCTTGAGTTGATCGCGATACCGCTCCGCGAGGCACCCGGTCACAATCAGCTTCTTGCACGATCCGTCGCGTTTGAACTGCGCCATCTCGAGGATGGCGTCAACGGATTCTTCCTTCGCGTTGTCGATAAACGCACAGGTATTGACCACGATCACATCGGCTGTCGACGCGTCGGACGTCAGTTCGTGCCCGGCCGCCTGTGCCATGCCCAGCATGACCTCGCCGTCGACAAGGTTTTTGGGGCAGCCGAGAGAGACGAATCCGATTTTCACGGATACATCCGATACAACATGCGGGGATACGGAATCGCTTCACGCAGATGTTCGAGACCGCAGATCCATGAGACAACCCGTTCGATCCCCATGCCGAAGCCGGCGTGAGGCACGCTGCCGAAGCGGCGGAGGTCGAGATACCACTCAAACGCCTCCTGCGGGAGTTTGTGGTCCTTGATCCGCTGCAGCAGGAGGTCGAGGTCTTCGAGACGTTGCCCCCCGCCGATGATTTCTCCGTACCCTTCGGGCGCCAGGATGTCGACTGAGAGTGAGACTTCCGGACGACCGTCCATCGGTTTGAAATAAAACGCCTTGATCTCGCTCGGGTATCCGGTCACCGCGACCGGGCCGTCGAAGTGTTCCGACAGCGCGGTTTCATCCGGACTGCCGAAGTCGCCGCCCCATTCAAACACGATCCCCTTGCTCTTGAGCAG
>JBKJTD010000108.1:0-44491 GCA_046590915.1 Vicinamibacterales bacterium | reverse complement strand
CGACGATGCCACGATGATGGCGGTGCGAATCGGCTAACGAGCGCCACGCTCAGCTACTGCTGTCGCATCATGACCTCTCGGCGCTGGGGGGTTGTCAGCGTACATGGGAACTGCTCCTTTCCGGCTCGCACGCGCCGCCGTCGGCTGCAGGCCGTGTTAGACAGCAGCCCCCTGAGGACGCTACTGTAGGGACGGAGCCCCTATGCACAACGAGTTTACGGCCGTATTTGAGCGCGACGGCGAGTGGTTTGTGGCCTATTGCCCGGAGATTCCTGGTGCCAATGGACAAGGGCGGACCAAGGACGAGGCCCGGGAAAGTTTGACCGCCGCGATTAGTCTGATTTTGGAAGATCGTCGCGAAGATGGTTTGCGTGGAGTGCCGGCGGATGCCGATCGTGAGACGGTGACGGTGCGGTGAAGACCGGCGCGCTCCTGCGGCACCTGCGTCAGCACGGTTGTGTACTCAAGCGGGAAGGCGGCGCACACTCACTCTGGACGAACCCTGCGAATGGCGCCGTTGAAGCGGTGCCACGCCACACCGAAATCCCCAACCTCCTCGCCAAGAAGATCTGCCGGAACCTTGGGGTTCCGGAGTCCTGATGCCACGTCCTGTCAGCTGGCTATCTATAGCCTTCAGCCGCAGCGGCAACAAATGCTTGCGTTGCCGCTTTCGGCTGCACGGCGTATTAGCCAGGCGGACGACTGTATTTCCGCAAGTCGAAAACAGATTCCGTCGGCCAAGTGTGGCCTGAGACGGGCTCGAGGCCGCGTGCCGTTCGAACCAGAAACAGCAGGTACGGCCCGGCGCCGTCAGTGAACGAAATCGACGAACCAGTCCCGAGGATACCGGGTGGCGGTTTACCTGGTTCGGGTGGATTCTCGACGTGCCACCGCGCCATGTCGTGTCGATAGTGAAGCAGCGTGATGCGCCCGCCGGTCACGACGCTCTTGGCGTCTGCCCCCTTGACGACGTCAAGGACTTCGAACGCAGTCTCCATTTCGACCCTTGGGAGCGCGCGGGTCGATGAGCGCGGCACGTCCCGGCCAGTGTCGGTCACTCTGACGACGTTCGCGATGACCACAACGTCAGACTTCTCCCGGAGGAGCGAGAACGTCCAGATCGCACCCACCTGCGGGATTGACAGGCTCGCAGCCACGAGTGCGCCGAAGGCAGCAGGGAGAATCGGCATCGGTCTTCGCTCCGGCTGGCTAACGCCCGAGCAGCAGCGCAACGTTAGGCGGCGGTCCAGATGAGGGCGACGATCTTGGGAGGGGCAACGCTCGCTGAGAGACCACCAACCAGCCGCCCTTCTCTTTGCGCCAGACGGTGATAAGCATGACTTCGGAGTCGGGAAGCGGCACTCCGTCGGCACCCCGGCCGCCAACGGAGCGAGATGGAAGATCGATCAACGCGACATCACTCGTCACAAAACGAATGCGGATGCTTTCGGGCGGGTGCGTGTGGTGTCTTCCGGTCTTCGCAGAGGCCCCCGCAAGTTGCTGGCGGTAGTACGCTTCGATCGCATCGCGGCCGTGAGTCACCACTCCTCCGGAGGAAATCATGTCGGCGTCCAGGCTATAGATGTCGACAAGACCGCGCAGATTTCCCGCAGCGGATGCCTGCGCATGGGCGACGATCAGCGCGCGAAGGGTCGTTTCGTCGGCGGATGACTGGGCGCGGACAAGAACTGGCGAGTGAAGTGCAAGAAAGAGAACCATCCACGCTCTCGACATGATGCCTCCGGCGGCAGGTCGGCGGTCCCGCCAAAATGTTGATGGCCGGGATTCTAGCACCCCGCCGGTCGTACCGCGTTCAGCGGGGTTACGCCCGAGCGAGATGGTTAAGACCCCATCGGCAGCCCGTAAGCGCCGGCGCCATTCTTTCCGAATCCTCGCAACCAACTGACCACCTGCGTCGATAATGAGGGCTATGCGCACCATCCTGAGTGTTCTGGCATTGGTCACGGTCGGTGTTGCCACCCTTGCGACCCAGGGGCAGGGCCATCAAGATCACGGCAAGCCTGAGAAGTACTCGCCGCTCGGTTACTACGACCTCGAGGAACACATCCGCGCTTTTCCTGGCACACCAGGCTCAGTGGAAGTCCGGCGCGCGTTCACCAATCGGTTCTGGGCCTTTCAAGGCATTGCCTATCGCTCTGGTCCCGCGGCGCTCGGCGCCGTCTGGACTAGCCTGGGCCCCGAGACGACGTTGCAAAGCCCGACGTCCTCGCTGGCAGAGAGCGTCTCGGGGCGTGTCTCGGCGCTCGCCATTTCTCCAGCGTGCCAGGTTCGAGGCCGCTGCCGTCTGTGGGTCGCAACCGCAGGCGGCGGAGTCTGGCGCAGCGACGACGCGATGAATACCGAGAATCCTGGATGGCAGTGGATCTCCAGCGGTTTGCGCACCAACAGTATCGGGAGCCTTTCGCTTGATCCGAACGACCGCACCAACCACACGATCTACGTCGGCACCGGCGAAACCAACACCCCGCAGAATTCAAATGCCGGCACCGGACTCTACAAGTCGGTCAATGGGGGAGACACCTGGACGCGCGTGCCCACCACGATCGTCGATCCGGTTATTTCACCGGCACCGATCGACTTCACGATTACGCGCGGTATCAGCACGGTGGTGATCGAGCCAGGCCGACCGCAGACGATGTATGTCGCGACGACGACGGCGATGCTGGGCATGACGGCTGTGCGTGGTGGTCAGAGTACGACGACGGGATATCCGCAGCCGCGCGTGGGTCTGTACAAGACCGACAACGCCGGAGCGAGTTGGACGCTCCTCTGGGTGCCGCCACTGTCGCCCGCGCCGTCGCAGACCGATCAACTCAACCCTGGCGGGTCCGACACCATGATGGGCGTGCGACATGTGAAGCTCGATCCGCGCGTCCCCGCCATCATTTACGCGACTGCCTGGAACAACGCGATTCACAGGTCCGCTCCGTCACTGGAAGGTGGCGACGCATCGTTCAAACCGGTCTTTGCGATTGTCGGTCTGCAGCAATCTCGGGACCTGGCGATGTTTGACCTGACAGTCAAGGACGGACGCACACGGATGTATGTCTATAACGGCACGGAGGCGACGGCGACTCAGGGGCTGTACCGCCTCGACAACGCCGATGTCACCGCCTCGACCCTGGTGACAGGATCTGGAGCTGCCGTGACGAACACGTCAGCATGGATATCGTTGTCGTCGAGCTCCACGGCGCAAGTGGGCTCGATCAGTCGTGGGATCTGCGGTGCACAGTGCTTCTACGACTTGGTGGTGGCGGTGCCGGCGGGACAGCCAGACACTGTGGTGCTGGGTGGCGTCGCTGCGCCCACCTACGGCGAGGCCACAATCCGCTCGGTCGACGCGGGTGTGCGATTTTCCGGCTTCGGGCGTGACTCGCAAAATCCACGCGTGAGCAGCCATGTGGATGTGCGCGCCGTTGTGTTCCACCCGGCAGATCCGAACATTGCCTTTGTCGGGTCAGACGGCGGCGTTGTGCGCAACGACGGTTCGTTTGTCGACATCAGCAGCCGGTGCTCGCAACTCTTTGGCACCGCTCCGCAATGTTCCGTGGTGCTGTCGCGTGTGCCCCAGCGACTCTTCTTCCTCAACCGTGGCCTGCAGACGATGCAGTTCTACAACATCGCGCTGGATTCACAGGATCCGTTGCGACGCTTGATCGGTGGCCTGCAGGATAACGGCACGATCTGGCAGGACGGCTCCGGAGACGCGCGTGTGTGGAAGCCGCTCTTCGCGTTTGGTGACGGAACGTCGGCATCCGGCTTCCACCCTTCCAGATCGGCCGTGCTCTTCGCCAGTTTTCAGAGCAACCGCTACTTTGTGAACTTCAGGAATGCGGACCAGAGCATGTGGGTGCGCACTGACGATCCCATTCGCGCTGCCAACGAACGCGCCAGCATCACGACGTCCACGGGCCGGCAATTTCTGGCGTTTGATCGGGTGAATCCTGACACGCAGTTCACTGGGTTCCAGCACATCTGGCGCACGCAGAACAACGGTGGGCCGCAGGCGTTTCTGGAGGCCAATTGCCGCTTCCCGTCTGGTGCGGTTGCCGGCGTGAGTTGTGGTGACTGGCAACCGCTCGGCGTTGTCTATCCGTTTGCCGCGCAGTCCATTCCGTCATCCACCAGCCGCAAGCCGGGCGACCTGACGAGCGACATCTACGGCACCGATCGAGAAGGCGGCATCATCGTCGCCGCCGAAAGGTCCGCCGCAGATGGTGGAACGTTGTGGGCGGCGACCAGTCGCGGCCGCCTGTTTGTTACGCGGAATGCAGACGGGCCCGCATCCGGTGTGACGTTCTCCCGCGTGGATTCGGCGTCGACACCAGGCCGATTCATCACGCGCATCGTCGCCGACCCGACGAATGTGAATGCCGCGATCGTCTCGTATTCAGGATTCAACGCGTTGACCCCTGCGACCCCGGGCCACATCTTTCGCGTGACGATCGACCCGTCCAACGGCAGCGCAACGTTCGTATCACTTGATCATGACCTTGGCGACCTGCCGATCAACACGATTGCGTTTGATCACATTCGTGGCGATCTGTATGCCGCGACGGATTTTGGTCCACTCGTGCTGCGACGCACTTCCGCGCAATGGGCGGGGGCCGGCGCAGGTTTCCCGGAAGTGGTGATGGTGGACCTGAAGATCGTGCCGGAACGCGGCGTGCTCGTTGCGGCCACGCATGGTCTTGGCATCTTCACGTTGAAGATTCAATGATGCCGTGGGCAGGGTATTTGGTACCGTCAGGCTGAAGCCCGACGTCTCCGAAAGCGGATCACTCAGAACCTGACAAACACCCCGGCGGTCACCGCATACCGTGTCTGCAGTCCGGAGGTGGTGAATGCCTTGAATCCATTGAGCGGCATTCCGCTGAGCGTTGAGTTGCGTCCAGTCGAGCTGTTGTTGCTGAACTGGACCGACGGAGCCGTGAACGACTCGATGAATGCGGCCGGCGTGCCTGTAGTCACCACAGGCCGTGAATCGAGACGGAGGCTGAGCGTATCGTTGCTGACGTAGACCCGGCCATCCACTGAGAATCCTGCGCGGGAGGTCAGGTCTCTTCGCAATCCAGCACCGATCATTGCCACCGGACCCGCTGCCTGCTCAAATCTCATCGTCAAGGCATCGGACTCCGAGAAGGAGGCCGCTGGGTTCTGGCTGGTCTGGACCCGGAATGAATAGTCTCCGCTGACGGTGATCGAGGGGAGATTCCCCATTCTGGTAATCACACCACCGCCAAGCGTGAGGTACGGCGCCAATCCGCCCGTGAACAGTTGATAGCGCACTGATGTGATGAGGGCCAGCTCTCTCGACGTGCGATCGTCGATCGTCACGCCGGAAGTCACTGTCGTTGACGCGAACGGACCGGTCGAGAACAGGCCCGTGAACGCGGTGACGAAGCTAGTTCGGGACATCTCGACGGCGTCCAGCAGCTCAGGCGAGATTTCGGTTGAGCCGGTCCAAGCTTCCGTGCTCAGTTCGACCGACCAGCGCGTGGTCAGCGCGCGCCGGATCCGGAGTCCCATCACCGGCGCATTTGAACCTGAAAGTCCCAAAGTCCCCAGCGCATCGTCGAGCGGGACCAGGCGGCTGGCGACACCAAACTCAGCGTTGGTGCCGTTGAGCAGGGATGCGCCGTCGCCGAGAAACCACGTCGGGATGCGGCGGCTGGGGTTGGTGGGGCCGGAGGTCTGGAGTGAGGGCCCCAGCGGTGGCAGGGCCGCCTCTCCGGAGGTCGGCAGCTCGAAGAAGGAAAGTCCGCCGACGACTTCCAGTTGCCACCGGCGCTCTGCAGGCTGCGCGCCTACGAGTGTGGGGAAGAGCAGCATGAAGGTCGTTGCCGCAGCCTGGCATAGCAACCGTCTGACCATGGGGAGCACTCTATCAGTCCGCAAAATGAGCTCGGAGGCGATTTCTCAGGAAATCGCCTCCGAGCTCATTTTTTCAGGCGCGGCGGAACAAGCGGCCCAGGCGTTCCCGGGCCCCGGACAGAATGTCGTAGAAGGTCGGAATCACGAGCAGTGTCAGAAATGTCGAGGCGATGACGCCGCCGATGACGGCGCGGCCCAGCGGCGCGCGGAAGTCCGCGCCCTCGCCGATACCCAGCGCCACGGGTACCATGCCGGCGGTGAGCGCGAAAGTCGTCATCAGAATCGGACGCAGTCGCTGCCGGCCGGCTTCGATGAGCGCCTGCTGTCGCGGCATGCCCTGCGCCTCCGCCATCTTGGCGAAGTCAATCAGCAGGATGGCATTCTTGGCGACGATGCCCATCAAGAGGATCACGCCAATCATGCTCATGATGTTGAGCGTGTCGCCGGTGGCCATCAGGATGAGAACGACGCCGATGAGCGACAACGGAAGCGACAACATGATGGCGAACGGATCAAGGAACGACCCGAACTGCACCACGAGTACGAGATACATCAACATCACGGCCACGCCGAGCGCAATCAGGATGCGGGAGAAGACTTCCTGCTGGTCTTCAGTTTCGCCACCCTGCGTGATGGCGTAACCGGCAGGGAGAGGGATCGCGTCGATGCGGCGCTGAATCTCGGCGATGACTTCAGTCAGTGGACGGCCCTGGGTGTTCGCCTGCACGGCAATGACGCGATCCCGGTCCAGGTGATCGATCCGAGCGGGTCCGAGGGCCTGGGTGATGGTGGCAACCTGGCCAAGTGGCAGAGACGCCGTGCGGCCTTCCGGACCCTGTACGGTGATGGGCAGGCTCGACAGGTCACTTGCGCGCTGACGCGCCTCCGGATTCAGACGGATCGTGACGTCGCGAGTCTTCCCCGTCGGATCCACCCAGTCGCCCGCATCGATGCCCGCAAACGCGGGCCTGAGCGTCTGGGCGATATCGGCGACGGTGACGCCCAGCGTGCCGGCCAGCGCGCGGTCCACGCGAACGTCAAGCTCCGGCTTCTGTCCACGCGTCGAGAAGCCGACGTCGACGGCTCCAGGGACTTGCCGGACTTGCGCAATGACCTCGTCGGCAATTCGAGTCAGCTCGCGTGTGTCGGACCCGCGTACCTGCACCTGAATCTGCTTCTGGTTGTCGAGTCGTCCACTTGAGATCGACGCAATGACACCACCCAGTTTCATGTAGTCGTTGCGCAACTCAGCGGCGATCGTGTCCTGATGTCGACGGCGCTCGGCCTTGGGTGTCAACCGCACGTAAATCTTGCCTTCATCGACCGCGCCGGTCAGGCTGCCAATGGTGGTGTAGGTGTAGAGCACCTCGCCGGACTTCGCGCGAGCGAGGACTGCGGCCTCTTCGGCCTTGCGCTTGGTGTACTCAAGACTCGACCCTGGCGGCGTCTCGATCTGCACGATGAATTCCGATACGTCCTGCACAGGGAAGAACCCGCCGCCGAGGTATCCCATGGCCGGCATGGCCAAAGCAAACACAAACGACCCGACGGCAATTACCACCATGGCCAATCGGTGTCGCAGCGCCCAGCCGATGACTCGCTTGTACCGATCAGCCTGCCGGTCGAACCAGCGGTTGAACCGATCGAGCACACGCGAGATAAATGATCGCTCGGCCATCGGCGTGTGTGGGTCCGGCCAGTAGGCTGACAACATCGGGTCGAGTGAAAACGATACAAACAGCGACACCAGCACCGAGAACGCGATGGTCAGCGCAAATGGCGCAAACCACTGTTCCGCTTCGCCGCCCATGAATGCAATCGGGACGAAGACGACGACGATTGAGAGAGTGGTGGCTGTGACGGCCAATCCAATTTCTGATGTGCCCTCACGCGCCGCATCGAAGTGGCTCTTGCCCATCTCCACGTGCCGCACGATGTTTTCGCGCACAACGATGGCATCGTCAATGAGGATGCCGATGGCCAGCGACAAGCCCAGCAGGGACATGGTGTTCAGCGTGAAGCCAAACGCCATGAGCGCAATGAACGACGCCACGACCGACACAGGCAATGCGAGACCAGTGATGACTGTGGAGCGCCAAGAGTTGAGGAATACGAACACGACGAGCACGGTCAGAACCGCGCCCTCGATCAGTGCCGACTGCACGTTGGCGACGGAGTTCTCCACGCGCGTGCCGGCATCACGGACGACATGAAGCACCACGCCCTGCGGGAGCGTCGGACGAATCGCGGCGACTTCGGCGCGGATCGCGTCTGCCACGGCCGTCGTGCTGAAGCCGCGTGACTTCTTGATGTCGATGCCGACCGAATCCTGGCCGGAGTACAGGGCCGTGGTCCGCGGTTCCTCGACGCCCACGCGGACAGTGGCGACGTCACCAAGCCGGATGACGCGGCCGCCACGTTCGGCGACCACAACGCGCATGAAATCCTCGGCGGTCTCGACGCGCCCGCGCAGACGAATCGTGCGCTCGTCATTGGCGCCCTGGAGTCGTCCGACCGGGGCGGCAAGGTTCTGGCGCTGCACCGCTCCGACAATCTCCCCCACGCTGACGCCGGAATTCTGCAGCGCCTCCGGCCGGATCTCGACAGACATTTCGCGCGTGTTGGCGCCCGAGATGTCCACAGAGCCCACCCCTCCCAACGAGCGAATACGGCGCGTGATGCCGGGATCGGCCAGCAGCGTCAGTTCGGGAATCGTCAGGGTGTCTGACGCCAACGCGAGCGAGACCACCGGAAAGTCGTCGAGGCTGATTTTGGTCAGCACCGGTTCTTCCATCTCCGGCGGAAGGTCGTTGCGGATGGCGTTGATCTCGTCGCGAATCTCCTGCACCGCTTCCTGCAGGTCCTTCTCATACGTGAACTGAATCGTGATCGTCGCGAAGCTGTCGAGCGACGATGACTCAATCTTGCGGACGCCGCTGATGCCGGCCAGCGACTCTTCAATCGGCTCGACGATTTCGCGCTCCACGTTGTCCGGCGACGCGCCCGGGTACGGCACGGCAATCACGACAATCGGCGGGTTGACTTCAGGAAACTCGTCCGTTTTGAGCTGGGTCAGCGACACGAGGCCGAAGACCACGAGCGCGACCATCGAGACGACCGTGATGACCGGTCGCCGAATCGCAAAATCTGAAATGACCATGATCTTAGAGTCCTGACGGCATCGCCGCTGTTGGTGTCACCGGCCCGACCACCTTGACGGGGGTGCCAGGCGCCAGTGTTCGCGCGGCGCCAAGGATGACGACGTCGCCTTCTGCGATACCCGTCAGCACTTCGACCAGTTCGGCCTCGGACTGCCGCAGTCCGAGCGTCACCTGTACTCGTTCGGCCTTGCCATCCCTGATGCGCGTGATGACCGCCGTCGGGCCGGATTCGTCGACGGCGCCCAGCGGCACAATGACCCCCCGTCGAGTCTCGGCGTCCACGCGGCCTTCTGCAAACAGCCCGGCGATGAGCTTTCCGCCGATGTTCGGCAGCGTCACAAAGATGGTGACCTGTCGTGTGACGGCGTCGGCCGAAGGACTGAGCCGATCGATGGTGCCGGTGAACACGTCCGACGAGAGACCCCGCACCCGGAACCGGACTTTTGCGCCCGGTTTGACCAGCGCAATTTGATCGGAGGACACGGCCGCTTCAAGACGCAGGCTCGACGGGTCGATGATTGTGACCAGTGGTGTGCCAGGCGACACGATGTCGCCCGCGTTGGCCGGACGGTCTGACACGACGCCGCTGATCGGCGCGCGCACGTTGGTGTCGTCGAGGGCCTGCCACGTCGACCTCTCGCGCGCCTTTGCCGCTGCGACCTGGCTTTCCGCGCCGGCGACCATGTTCTGCGCCTGCTCGAGGTCGCGAGTGGCGAGCGCGCCGCCCTTGACCAGCGCCTCTGTGCGCGCGGCTTCACTGCGCGCGACCGCTAGGGCATTGTCTGCAGACTTGACCGCCACCTTTGCCGACGCCAGGGCATCGTCCAAATCGCGGGCGGCGATGCGGCCGATGATTTGACCGGCCGAGACGTTGCGACCGCGATCGACGTTAAGAGTGACCAGCGCACCGCCAGTCTGGGCGCGCACGGTGGCTTCACGCGATGGCGTCAGTTGACCGGAGACAAAGGGTCCGGATGTGAGGTCGGCGATGGCGGCCGTCGCGACGTTTTCCGGCGCCAGTTGCACCACGGCGGGCGCGTTATCCACAGCGACCGGTGGTGCTTCGTCGCCTCCACAGGCGGTGGCCAGGATGGCCAGACCGAGCACAACGACGAACGCGAACGTTGATCCTCTACGCATCATTTTTCCCCACCAAACCAAAAACACTCCGCACTCCGCACACCGCACTATCCAATCGGCAGGTCCGGCAGCAGCGCCACCCGGACCCGAGCCAGCTGCAAATCACGCGCGGCTTGTGCGCGGTTGGCCTGAGCCGACTGCAGGGCCAGGCGTGAATCGGACAACTCCAACTGGGTGGAGAGGCCTTCGCGGAAGCGGAGTTCCGCAATGTCGTAGGCGCGGCCCGCCTGGGTGATCGTGCCGGCCGTGGCTTGCCACGCGGCGAGCGCCGACTCGAGATCCTGCAGAGCCGTGGCACGCTGTAGCGCGGCCATTTCGCGCGTTTGTTTGAGTCGCGCCTGGCTTTCCGTCAAGCCGGCCTTCGCGGACGCTTCTTCTGCGGGGATTCTGAAACCCGCGAAAATCGGCATGGTCACCTGAGCCCCGAGGGTCCAGTTGTTGCGGAAGCGGCTGAAGTCCGGATAAATCTCCTTGGGATAGTTCGTGGCGCCGTAGGTCGACACGAAGTTCACCGTCGGACGTTTGGCCGTCTGCACAATCTCAATGCCCAGCTGTTGGAATCGGACGCTCAGCTCAGCCTGAGCCAGTGATGTTCTGGACGCCAGTGTCGCGTCAGCCTGGACAGCGGCGAGTGCGTCGGTGAACGGCGTGGGCGCGGCCAGTTGTGCGGCGTCGAGATCCACGGCAAGCTGCAGGGGCAGTTCGGCCGGCAACTCGAGGAGCTGACGCAGGCGCAGCATCGCGTTGTCGCGGTTGGCCCTGGCGCGAATCACCACCGGGCGCTGGTTGTCTCGCTGCACTTGCGCACGCAGCGTTTCAAACTCTGGAAGTCGGCCTGCGTCATACGACAACCTGGTCTGCTGATACGCGGCGTCTGCCTGGTCGTAGCCCGACTGCGCGATGGTGAGCAGGCGCTCGGTGAGCGCGGCGTCAAAAAACGCGCGTGTGACATCCAACTGGACCAGTGCTCGTGTGGCTGTGACGTTCAGTTCCGAGGATCGAATCCCCACGTCCCCCTGATCGCGCTGTTTTGCAACGCGACCGCCGGAATATAGCAATTGGGTGCCCTGCACCGAGAAGCGGTACGCGTTGGCCTGCCCGAAGGGCAGATCGCTGAAGTCGACATCGCCTGAACCAGAGCCCGAGCCCGTGTCGCCACCAAACACGCCGCTGAACTCTGATGCGAGCGTGCGGTCATATCCGGCGCTGAAGCCGATTTGTGGATATCGCTGGCTGTTGGTGCGCTTCAGATCGGCTTGCGCGCGAGATGTGCCGGCACCGGCGATGATCAGGGATTCACTTTGCGCTTCAGCGCGCGTGAGCGCGTCTTCGAGCGTGAGCACCAGGGGGGGCTGAGCGGTGGCGGGAGTCGCCACAAGAAGAACGGCCAGCAGGACAGATGCGCGCATTTATTTCACCTCACGCGCGCCAATCGCGCGCAGGAACAGTTGCAGGTAGTGTGTGATGCCGTCGCGCATCGAGTACGGATACCGTTCGGGCATCAGGTCGCGGCCCATCGCATCACCAAAGAGCGTCCCCATGAGCATCGCGGTCGCGGCGGCCGGCACAGTGTCGGCAGCAATCAGCCCGAGGCGCTGCGCTGTAGTGAGGTAGTCGGTCAGTTCGTTGGCGATGCTGATGGACACGCACATGGCCTGCTTGCACTGCTCAGGGTTTTCCTCGAATTCACCCATCGAGGTCCGGATGAGTGCGCGCAGCTTGTGCAGATGTTTGTGGTGATCGCGGGCCCAGATATCAAGCTCGGTCGCCAGTTGCTTCGGCGTCTCGGGCAGACGCGCGTACGGGGTTTCGGCCGCGAACTGGTGCAGCGCGGCGTGCAGCAGCGCCTGCTTGTTTGGAAAGTGTCGAAAAAGCGTGACCTCGTTGACGCCGGCTTCCTGCGCGATGCGGCGGGTCGTTGCGCCCCGACTGCCGAGTTCGGCAAACAACTTGAGCGCGGCCTTCAGCAGTGATTCACGAACGTCGATGGCGACCATGTGACCAACCCTACCTGATGTTGGATGCTGTAAGCAAGTGGTTACTTGCTTGCCTCCATGTCAGTACAAATACAACCAACGTCGCCTATTTACGTGCATTTCATATAGTTTGTTCTCTTGTTGCACAATCTTAGGAATCATTTAAGGAAGTAATAGGATGCCGATATCGTGTTTGGCTTCCAGTTCAAGCTGCCGTGGGACCTGATTGACACGCCGGCACCACGTCCGACTGGCGCCTCACCCCGACGCCCTCAGTCAATTGATGTGGCCGGGCGCCCCTGGCCCCTGGCCATCGTCAGACATCGCCGCGCGAGGAGGTACGTGCTGAGGATGACCAAGGAGGGGACATTGCGGCTGACGGTTCCCCGAGGCGCGTCCATTGCTGGGGGGCTACGGTTTGTGCGGACGCAGGATGCGTGGATTTCACGAGAATACGCGCGGCGTTCTGCAGGCATCGAACCGTGGAGCGATGGCCGTCCCGTGCTCTTGCGAGGGGAACTGGTGCCGCTCGTGGTGACACCCGACTCGGTCGGTCTCGGCGACCAACTTTGGCGACGGCCCAGCCTTCGCCCAGGCTACGGCGGGCAAGCCGGGGTCTCGTCTGATGTGCGGGCACTTGTCGAGACACGTTTGCGCGAAATGGCCGTAGGGGAACTGCCGGCGCGGTGTGACGCACTCGCGCGGGAACACGGGGAGACCGTCACCCGAGTGTCCGTGCGCAATCAGCGATCGCGGTGGGGGTCGTGCTCCACGACAGGCACAGTGGCACTCAACTGGCGATTGATTCAGATGCCCGCCTCCGTGAGCGACTACGTCATCCTTCACGAGTTGATGCATCTGCGCCAGCCGAACCACTCGCGCGCGTTCTGGCGCGAAGTGGCCGGCGTGTGCAGCCACTGGCGTGAGTCCGAACGCTGGCTTCGGACCCACGGCAGGGAGCTGTTGTAGAGCGCGCTGAACTTGCAGCGCGCTATTTGATTCCCGCCTTGGCGGCTTCAGCCTTGAGCGCCGCGAGCTCCTTCTCGAGGTCATCAAGACGACGGACGGCGTCGTTGTTCGGCCGGGAATCCGAGACGTTCGACACACGCGTCACGGCCGACAGCTGTGCGTTGAGCATCGGCTGCGGGTACGAGATGCCCGCTTCGTTCACGAGCGCCTTGAGGATCTTGTCGAGCGCGGCTTTGGTGTCGCCGGTCGCAGACTTGGCAGCGGTCTGCACCGCGGCCGTGAAGCGCTGCGCGTCGGCAATCGACGCACGCAGCCGGAGGTTGAAGCGGTACTGAAACTCGAGGTCCTCCGCGGTGACGCCGTCGGCCGTCAGTCGCGGATCGAGGACGACCTCAAGCGGCTGGCTTTGTGACCACGCGCCTGCGGTGAGTTTCACCGTGTACTTTCCGGGCGGCACCGTGAGTCCGTTATCCGCCACCAGATCCCACACGTAGCGCTGCATGCCCGCGCGAGCGGTCAGTGGTGCAGCGGCAACACCGCCCCCTCGACCACCCCGTCCGCCACGACCCTGGCCCGGGAGTGGCGGTTCGGTCATCCCTGAGGCCTGCGCGACCGGCAGGCCGCCAGCGGTGTTGGCGCCGCCGGCCACTGAACGAATCGTGCGGAATACCTCGCCGGACGGTCCCAGAATCTCGAGCGTGATCGGATCTGCGGAGGCTTCACGCAACGTGTAATCAACATGCGCGCCGGGACCGGGCAGATCCGGGGTCGTCAATGACCCCGGCAGTGCGGCATGCCTCGCGCGATACGCAGCGCGCGGGGCATACAGGAATCCCGCCGAGGCAGCTGTGGGGGCCTGATGAAGGGGCGTGATGTTGTCGAGAATCCAGAACCCCCGGCCCATGGTCGAGACAATCAGGTCCTTCTGGTGGATGCGGATGTCGGTGACGGGCGTGATCGGCAGATTGAGCTGGAAGCGCTGCCAGGACTTGCCGCTGTCTGAGGAGATGAAGAAGCCAAACTGGCTGCCGGCATAGAACAACCCGGCCTTGTCAGGATCTTCGCGCACCACATTCATCAGGTGGTCGCCGGGAATGCCGTTGGTGCCTGACGTCAGCAGCGACCATGTCGCCCCGTAATCGTTCGTGAGGTAGACGTAGGGCTTCTGGTCATTGAGCAGGCGGCGGTTGGCCACAACAATGGCTGACCCGCGGCGATGAGGGGACGGATCAATGTTGGTCACACGTCCGCCAGGCGGCAGCGCGGGTGGCGTCACTTTGCGCCACGTCTTGCCGTTGTCCCGTGTCAGGTGCACGGGGCCGTCGTTGGCACCGGTCCAGATCACGCCGGCTTCGACGGGTGATTCCTCGATCGCGAAAATCGTCGAGTAGACCTCCTCCCCCGTGATGTCACGAGTGATGGGTTCGCCCGAGATGTCCTGCTGCGGACCGGGTTCGTTGAGCGTGAGGTCGCCGCTGATGACCTCCCAGTTCTTGCCGCCGTCCATCGAGCGGTGGATGACGTGCGACCCGTGCAGAATCATGTCCGGGTTGTGCTTGGAGATCGTGAATGGCGACGTGCGCTGGAAGCGGTACGTGATGTCGCGCGACGCGTGGCCGTAGCGGTTCTGCGGGTAGACCCAGTTGTTCTGGGTCTGGCCGGTGAGCAGGTTCTCGCGATAGAACTCGCCTTTGCAGACACCGTACACGATGTTGTGGTTGCCGGGCTTCGGCTTGATCGGTCCCGTTTCGCAGCCTGGGCCTGCCATGTAGGTGTCGGCCTGGTCGAGGCGTGTGGATCCTGGAAGCTTGCTCATCACAATCCAGGTGTTGTTGTCCTGCTGCGCGCCGTAGAGACGGTATGGGAACTGGTTGTCCACCTCGACGCCGTACAGTTCCGACGTGGGCTGATTCTCCCGCGATGACCACGTTGCACCGCCGTCGGTGGACACATTGGCACCACCATCGTTGCTCTGCACAATCAGATTCGGGTTGTCCGGGTTGATCCACATGCCGTGGTTGTCGCCGTGTGGGGTTGGCACGCCCCGCCACGTCGCGCCGCCGTCGGTCGACTTGAGGAGCGAGAGATTGTTGACCCAGACCGTGTTGGGGTCCTTCGGATCCACGTCCACGTAGGTGTAATAAAACGGGCGCTGCAGGAGGTTGGGGGAGTTCGACGTCTGCTTCCACGTCGCGCCGCTGTCGTCCGACCGATACAGTCCGCCCTGCGTCGTCGGCGCTTCGACCAGTGCGTACACCGTCGCTGGTTGCGAGCGCGCAATGTCGACATCAATCTTGCCGATGATGCCCGGAGGCAATCCGCCACCAAGACGCGCCCACGTGTCGCCGCCGTCGGTGGTCTTGTAGAGGCCACCCGCTTCTGCCGGGCCACCGCTGATGATGGTCCAGGGCCGGCGCTCACCACGCCATGCTGCTGCGTAAATTTCGTTGGGATTGGACGGATTCATCGCGAGGTTTACGAACCCTGTTTCGCGGCTGACAAACTTCACCCGCTGCCAGGTCCGTCCACCATCGCGCGAACGGTACACCCCTCGCGTGTCGCTCGGGCCAAACGCGGTGCCGAGCACGGCCGCGTACACAAGATTGGGATTCGTCGGGTGGACGCGAATCGAGCCAATCTGGCCTGCGTCGCGCAGTCCGATGTGGGACCACGTCCGACCAGCGTCGGTTGACTTGTAGAGACCGCGTCCCTCAATCACGTTGCTGCGGATGGCCGCGCTGCCTGTGCCGACGTAGATGATGTTCGGGTCAGACTCAGCCACTTCGATGGCGCCAATCGAGGCCGTTTCGAAAAATCCGTCCGAGATGTTCTGCCACGTCTCGCCGTTGTTGGTGGTCTTCCACACACCGCCCCCGGTCGCGCCCATGTAATACGTGCTGAGTTGCTTGCGGTGTCCGGCGACTGCAGTCACGCGCCCGCCGGAAAACGGTCCGACATGACGCCAGCGAAGTCCCGCCCACTGGGGATTGTCCGCAGCCTGCGCCGCGGGCGCCGGCGGGGCCTGCCGCGCCGAAATGGTGGTCAACGTCAGGGCGGGCAGCACAACCAGCGCCACACCCAGCATCAGAGGACGAATCTGTCGAAGCATGGGCGCGATCGTAACCGATCCCTCTTCTTCTTCGGAGCCGCCGAGTTCGTCGGAGCCGTCGGGCTTGAGCCCGACTGCTCCGAAGACAGAGTCACTCGATCGCAGGTGCGAAGTCCGCGTCGAGCGCGGTGCAGAACTCGCCGAGCATCATCGCCGTGGCGCCCCAGACGTGATGGTCGCCTATTGCGAAGTAGGGGTACGAGACCATTACCCCGCCACGATCGCGCTGGCCCACCCTGACCGTCGCGGACTCACGCAACGTGGACACAGGCACCTCAATGATGGTGTCCACCTCCCGGGTCGATGGGACAAACATGGGCGGTGTATCCATGACGCCGATGATCGGGTGCACCACAAAGCCGCTCACGATCACCCACAATGTCGACAACGCCCCGACAACACGCACGAGCGCCGGCTCGATACCGATTTCTTCGTGGGCCTCCCTCAGTGCCCCGGATTCAGCGGACTCGCCCTCGTCCAGGCTGCCGCCGGGCAGGCTGATTTGGCCGCCGTGATGGGGCAGGTCAGAACGGCGTAGCGTGAGAGCAATGGTTGGGCCCTGTTCGCCGGGGTAAATCAGAATCAGGGCCGCAGCCACTCGTGCTTCCGGTGGCCGGGCCGATGGATCCCATTGCTTCAGCAGCGGCTTGGGCGCAAATCGCAGGTGGGCTTCTTTACCCGGCAGTGGCGCCTGCAACCGGCGTCGGATTTGCTCCTCAAGTGTTCCCACCCGGTCAATTATCTCTTTCTGGGGTCGTTCCGGAAGGGCGCACCAGGCCGACGATCGGCATCTGACGCTACAATCTGCGAACAGATCCGCAATCGCCGGGGAGGCAATGTGAGACAGACACGACTTTTGATGGTGGCCGGGTGTGTAATGACGATGGCCATGGCTGTGCCGACAGGCCTATCCGGCCAAGCGGCCCAGGCGGGCGGCGGGCAGGGCGCAACCGGCGGACAAACCGGGCGGGCCAGAATTGCCTCGATCTCGGACCGAACCACATCGATGCAAAAAATCGATGGGTTTTTCCCGATGTATTGGGATGAGTCCACCGGCGGGTTGTTCCTTGAGATTCCCAAGCTCGGCCAGGAGGTGCTTTATGTCAGCGGCCTCTCGGCGGGCGTCGGGTCGAACGACATCGGGCTCGATCGCGCGCAACTGGGTGGTGAAGCCGTGGTCAGCTTTCAGCGCGTCGGTCCGCGCGTGCTGATGGTGCAGCCCAACCTCGACTGGCGCGCCAACAGCGACAACCCGGCTGAGCGCAAGTCGATGGAGGACGCGTTTGCAAAATCCATCCTCTGGGGATTTGCGGTCGCTGCCGAATCGGACGGTCGTGTACTTGTCGACTTCAGCGACTTCATCATGCGCGACACCCACAACGTCGGGCCGCGGCTGGGTGGACATCGCTTCGACCGCACCCGCAGTGCGGTGAACGTGGAAGGCACCAAGGGATTCCCCAAGAACACCGAGATCGACATCATCTCGACGTTTGTGAGTGAGGGCGCGGCGGCCGGAGGTCGTGGCGGCGCTGTGGGCCAGATTGGCGGGCGTCTGGGTGATGTAGCGCCGAACCCTGGCGCCGTGACGGTGCGTCAGCACCACTCCATTATCGAGCTGCCCGACAACAACTACAAACCTCGCTTGATGGATCCGCGCTCGGGCTACGGTGGCGTCAGTTATTCAGACTACGCGCTCCCGCTGGGCACCGACCTGCGGGTGCGCTACATCAATCGGCACCGCCTCGAGAAGAAAGATCCCAGTGCCGCGCGCAGTGAGCCGGTGGAGCCGATCATCTATTACGTTGACCGCGGTGCGCCGGAGCCGATTCGCACGGCGCTCATCGAGGGTGGTCGCTGGTGGAATGAGGCGTACGAAGCTGCTGGATTCATCAATGCGTTCCGTGTTGAGGTGATGCCGGAAGGCGCCGACCCGATGGACGTGCGGTACAACACGATTACCTGGGTGCACCGGTCCACGCGCGGTTGGAGTTACGGATCGTCGATCACCGATCCCCGCACTGGCGAAATCATGAAGGGCCACGTGAGCTTGGGCTCACTCCGGTGGCGTCAGGACTATCTGATTTTTGAGGGGCTGTTGTCGCCGTATGCGACAGGCACCGAGAAGCCTGCGATTCTTGAGCAGACGGCGCTGGCGCGCATCCGCCAGCTGTCGGCTCACGAAATCGGTCACACGATTGGCCTCGGCCACAACTACTACAACAGCAAACTCGGGCGCATTTCGACGCTCGATTATCCACATCCGCTGATCACGCTGCGTCCTGACGGTACGATGGACCTGTCCGATGCGTATGACGTCGGTATCGGGGAGTGGGACAAAGTGGCGATTCGCTACGGTTACACGCATTTCGCGGCTGGCGTGAACGAGGCTGCCGAGCTGAAAAAGTTCCTTGATGACGCGTGGGATCAGGACATCCGGTACATGTCCAATCAGGACACCGATCTCAATCCTGGTGTGGACCAGTGGAATAACGGCACCGATGAAGCCGCCGAGCTGACGCGCATTCTGCAGCTGCGTCGTGCCGCGATGGAAGGATTCGGCGAACGCGCCATCACGGTGGGTCGGCCGATGGCGTTGATCGAGGAAGCGTTGGTGCCGGTGTACCTCCACCACCGCTACGCGGTGGACTCCGCAGTGACGGCGCTCGGCGGTCAGGAATACATCTACGCGATGCGTGGTGATGGCCGGACGCCGGTGCGATGGGCACCCGCCGCGCGACAGACGGCCGCGCTCGAGGCGTTGATGAGTGCGCTCAGATTGTCGGATCTGGTGCTGCCCTCGGCGGTCGTTCAGAACATTCCGCCGCGCCCGCCAGGCTTTGGCGCGAACCGTGAAATGTTTCCGCGCCTGACCGGTGGCGCATTTGATCCAGTCACGCCTGCGGTGGCGGCCACGGAAGTCGTGCTCGAAGGCATCTTCTCCAACACCCGTGCCGCGCGCCTGGTCGCACAGAAGGCCGTGGACGCGTCGTTGCCGGGTCTCGAGGACGTGCTCAATCGCCTCAGCGCGACGATCTTCGATGTGCGCCCGGCCAACGGC
Organism: Vicinamibacterales bacterium; assembly: GCA_046590915.1. GTDB lineage: Bacteria > Acidobacteriota > Vicinamibacteria > Vicinamibacterales > SCN-69-37 > SYFT01. The sequence goes on along the minus strand of JBKJTD010000108.1, from coordinate 25,183 downwards.
TACGAGCAGGAAATCAATCGCGCGATGGAGCGTGCCCTGGTGTCGCGGTTGATGACGATGGCGGAGTCGGCGCCGATGACGCAGGTGCGCGCGATTGCCACGCAGACGTTGAAGTCGCTGCCCGCGCGGCCGTCGCTGTTGGCCTCAGGCGCGCTGACCAATACGGCGGAACGCGCACATCGGCAACTCATGGCCGACGACATCAAGCGCTTCCTCGATCGTCCCTATACGGAACTGCGTCCCGCGACCATTCCCGCGCCCCCGCCGGGCGCGCCTATTGGTGACTTCGGGTTGGACTATCTGCTGGGATTGGACGTCTGCCGCATTCGGTGACGTTGGCATTGGTCCATTGTCATGATTGTGGCTTGAAGTACAGCACCATGGACGCGCCAGCGACCACCATCAGGAATCCCACGTAGAGCAGCGGATTGGGCGTCTCCTTGGGCGGATGCAGGTACATCGTGAAGAGCACGTTGACGACCGGGGCGCCGCCGAAGACGAGCGGCATCACGTAGGTGGGCATGCCGCCCGCGCGGAACGCATAGATGATGAACACGGCGCCAAGCGCGCCGAGCATCCCGGCCGCCGTCGCGCCCGTCGCGCCATCCATCGACCAGCCCTTGGTCAATTGTCCCTGGGTCGCCAGCACGATCATCGGCACGACGACGCCGACGAGGAAGTAGGCGATCCCTACGCACAACAGTGCCTTGAACGGACTGCCGAGTTTGACCTGACCCTGGTGAAGCGCAGGGCCATAGAGCCCCCACGACAACGCCGCCCCTAGCGCGAATACGACCCAATGCATGGAGACATAGTAGGGGTCCAGGCGTCCAGGGGACCAGGGGTTCAGGGACCGCCGATCTTCCAGACGCCTTTTTCGATGAACGCCTCGATGGTCTGCCGGTGGGCCTTGTTGATCAGATTGGAATGGGAGAGGCCCTGGGACTTGGCGTAGTCGCCCAGCGGCACGATGGTCTTGCCTTCCAGATAGGCCAGTCGTTTGTGGTAGCTGTTGGTCAGTGCCTTGCCAACGATTTCTTCCATGATGGCCGTTCGGCCGTGCCGGTCAAACTCGGCGAACGCGTCGTAATAACTCTGGCGATCAATGAATTTGATGTTGATCGGGACGAACCCTTCCCTGATCAGGACGTAGTTGTTGAGCACGCGTCCGATGCGTCCGTTGCCGTCCACGAATGGGTGCGTATGCTCAAACGTCAGGTGGAATCGCGCGACACGCTTGATGATGTGTTCATGATGCCCGGCCAAGTAGGCCACGAGCATCTGTTCCAGTCGTCCAACGACCGCGTCCGGCGGCGGAGCGATGTGGCTGCCGACGCGCACATACTCTTTGACCCTGAATCGTCCCGCGATGTCATCCCGGATGTTGGCGATGAGCATTTTGTGAAGGAGCCGCATGACGTCCAGCGTGAGCTCCTGTGCGGTGGCGGTCTTGTCGATATAGGACACCACGCGCGCGAGGTTCCTGGCTTCGAACATCTCCCGCTCTGAAATGAACCGGTCGAGATCGATCTGGCGAAGGATCTTTTCTGTTTCGTCCAGCGTCAGCGTGCTGTTCTCAATGGCGTTGGAGTTGTAGACCTGCTCCCCAATTTCGGCCTCGCCGATGAGGGCAATCAGCGCCTCCTTACCTGTCGCGGCCTGGTAGTACCGTTGCCTGAGCGCTTGGATGCGGCTGAAGACCGCCAAGACCTTGGCCATGCAGGCTATTATTCACTGTTTTGTATCCATAATCGTGAAAAACACGTCTGAATTGTAGTAAATTCACTGTTTTGGCGCGCCTAGAGGTCGAAAGTGGGCGTCACTGGGACCCTGGACCAGCGCTGATCAGAACGAAATCCGGATCCCGATCTGTCCCTGTCTCCCCGACGTGATCGTCGTCCGAATCTGCCCGAACGACGACAGCACTGGCTCGTTGTCGGTCGTGCCGGAGAACGCCACCAGCGACGGCGGACCAAAGTTGGCGCGGTTGAAGAGGTTGAACACTTCAGCGCGCAGTTCGAGAGTGCCACGGCCCATCGCCAGACGGCTGAGGCCAAACGTCTTACTCACCGCCAGATCCATCGTCTGCAGATCGGGTCCGATCAGTTCGTTGCGGCCGACGTTGCCGAAGGTGCCGATGGGCTGGAGGCGGAACGCCGCTGGATCAAACCACCGTGCCGGATCACCCGTGACGGCGTTGTCCTTGTTGTAGCCGGGAGCGTAACTTGGCCGATCCGGGCCGGTGCCTGGGCCAAGCGACGGCGACCAGAGCGACCGTGAGCGGTTGGTCTGCACAAACGGCGTGATCGGGCTGCCGCTCCGCATGCGATAGATGCCCGACACGCGCCAACCGGCAAACGGCTCCCACACAAAGTTGGTTACCCAGTTGTGCTTCGCATGAAAATCCGAATACCCCTTGTTGTAGCCATCAATGAACTCGGGCATCGCTGAGGTGGTTGCGGTCGTCGAGTCGGAAAAGAAGGTCGAGTTCTGCGTGGTGTCTTCCGACTCGGACCAGGTGTACGACGACTGCACCTGCAGGCCGTCGCTCCACCGCTTCTTCACTTCGACGATGAGCGCTTTGTACCAGGAGGCGCCATCACTCGACTTGAGCTCGATGGCCGAGTACCGAGTATTCGGCCGCGTAAGGCCGGCGGGATAGAAGCGCGTCCCGTCAGACAGCGTTGTCGGGGTCGGCACGTTCACGTCCGAGTTGCGCCACAGATGCTTTCCGCGTGACCCGGCATAGCCGACCATGACCATCCAGTCGGAAAACAACTCCTGCTGTACGTTGACGTTCCACATATGGACGCGCGGCAGTTCTACGTCGTATTGAATCGGCCGGATGGAGATCCCCGACAGTCGCTCGAACTGCGGCACTGGAAAGGACGGACTGGCGATGACGACGCGCGGAGTGGATGGGGGGTTGGTGACCGTGACAATCAGGTTTTGGTGATTGTTGGTGTTGTAGTAGAGCCCGTATCCACCGCGCACGGACGTGCGGCCATCGCCGCGCACGTTCCAGACCGCGCCGATGCGAGGTGACAGCGTGGGCGCGGGATTGTCATACAGCTGTCCCACTTCGGGCACGCCGCGCAAATCGCGCATGTTGATGTCGCGTCCGCCCTCGTCAACGGGCATCGTGGACCCTTCCATGCGCAGACCCAGATTCAACGTGAGGTTGCGGCGCACTTGCCAGTCGTCCTGCAGATACGCGCCAAACACAGTGAAGGGCCACTCGCGATTGGTGTCGCCCTGCGGCGTGAGTCCGATGAACGACGCCGGGGTGTTGCGCAGGAATGCCGCCAGATTCGCGAACCTGAACACGCCAAGGCTGAATGTCGGATTGAACTCGCTCGACACGTAGTGCTCCGCCACTGCGCCGGCCTTGAACAGGTGGCGACCACGGGTGTGCGTGATGTCGTAGTTGAGGCTGAAGACGTCCTGCCGTAACCGCAGTCGCGCCGAGAGCTGAGGTCCAAATCTCGGCATGCCACCGATATCAATCGCGCCAGAAAATTCACGACCGGGCGCAAACACGGGAAGTGGTGTCGCCGTGTTGGCCTCGATGTCCTGGCCTACGCGGGTGCGGCTGTAACCACCTCTCACCGTGTGGAACAGTGAATCGGACAGCGACTGCCGATACTCGGCCGTCGCAAACTGGTTGCGCGAGATGAACGATCGTGGAAACTGCGGAAAGTCGGTCGACAGCCGCTGCTCAGCGTCATCAAATGTGTACCGGGCAAACATCTGCGTGCCGTTGGCGAAGACAGCGTCCACGCGACCCTGCAGGAAGTGCTGGGTCAGCGTTTGGTCGAATGGGAATGTGTAACGGGCGAGTCCGCCGCCGAGGTTGATGCCATTGGCCCGCGGGAACTCGTTGAGGAACGGCACCACCGCCGCATTCACGGTGATTGGCGCGACTCCTGGCAGGATGCCGAGTCGTGCGTTGTCATCGGGAACCGTGGTCACGATTGTCCGGCCGAGCGTCTCAATCAGTGCTTCGTAGCCGCCGAAGAAGAAGAGACGGTCGCGACGAATGGGGCCGCCGAGAGTGGCGCCGAACTGGTTGCGCGTGAAGTCGGGTTTATCGCCGACGTCAAAGTAGTTCTTCGCATCAAACGCGTCGTTGCGATGAAACTCAAACGCGCTGCCGCTCAGTCGATTGGTGCCCGACTTGGTGATGGCGTTGATCTGACCGCCGATGTTGCGGCCAAACTCCGCGCGATAGGTATTGGACTCGAGGCGGAATTCCTTGACCGTGTCCATGCCAAGCGCGGTGCCTGCAGCCGACCCGGCAGGGCTGTTGGTGAAGTCGTTGAGCAAGGTGCCATCGAGCAGATAGACATTGGCGCGGGGGTCCTGCCCGTTGACGCTCATGGCCAGACCGTGCGCCACGACCGAGCCGTTGTCGCGATGCGGAAACGGCGTCACGGCGGGCAGCAGCGACATCAGGTCCGTGTAGTTGCGGCCGTTGACAGGAATTTGCGCGATCGTGCGCTGGTCGACGAGATAACTGAGTTCAGACGAGCGGGTATTGACCTGTGAGGCGGCAGCAGTCACCGTCACGACCTCAGTGGCTCCAACGGCCATGGTCAGTGTGAGTGAGGCGTTTTCGCCAACGGTGAGTGTCACGCCGGAGCGCACGAGGGTGCGGAAACCAGACAACTCCGACCGCACCTCGTAGGCGCCCGCTTGCAGGTTGCCGAGCGCAAACCGGCCGTCGCTGCCTGTGGTGGCCTGGCGGCTTGCACCGGTGTCGGTATGGCGCGCGGTCACGAGCACACCGGGCAACACGCCACCGGATTCGTCCTGCACCACACCTGAGAGGGTGGCGCCAGTCTGTGCGGCTGCGGGAAGTGAGCACCCGACGAAGATCAACGTCAGGAAAACGACGCGAAATATGACACGCATGCGACAAGTATAGTGAAGACGTCGCCGTGCCTGCTGACTTCATCTATCGCCGCCGCGTGCAGTTTGCCGAGACCGACATGGCCGGTATCGTGCACTTTTCGATGTACTTCCGCTACATGGAAGAGGCCGAACACGCGTTCTGGCGATCGGTCGGGCTGCAAGTCGCATCGTCTGATGGCAGTGTGAGCTTTCCTCGCGTGGCGGCCTCATGTGACTTCAAGGCCTCACTCAAGTTTGAGGATGAGTTCGAGGTCCACGTCCGGGTGGAGGCGGTGGGGCGTCGTTCGATCAGGTACGGATTCACCCTGCGCCGCGACAACGACATTCTGGCGACGGGTGCGATGACATCGGTCAGCGTCGAGCGGATGCCGGGTGCGCACGTTCGCTCGATTGATCTTCCCGCAGACGTCATGTCCCGCCTTCAGTAAATGGCCCGTCGCTCGACTCGCGTGCCATAATTCGCGGCATATGGCACATCTGATCAGGCCACTGGTCGTGGCATTGGTCGCCACCATTGGCGACTTCATCTGGTTTGAATATGGCGTCCGGCACACCACTGTCGCCGGCGTGCTGCACGGTGCCGGCCTGCTCCTCGCGGTGGGACTGGTGCTCGGCCACGCGGCCGGCGCCACGGCGCGTGGATCACTCGGCGGAATTACGGCCGGCGTCGCCGGGGCGGGAGCGTTTTATGCGGTCGCCAGTTCCCTCGGATACCTCGGTGGACTGATCGCCGCGTGGGCGTTCATGTGGATGGTTCTTGCCGCCGTCAACGCCTGGCTCTGCGGACGCATGGCTCACGCCAGCGAGTGGTTGATGCGAGGTGCCGTTGCCGCGGTCACCAGTGGCTTCGCGTTTTATCTGGTGTCCGGGATCTGGACGGAACACTCACCCGAAGGCGGTCGCAATTATGTGTGGCACCTCGTGGCGTGGACGATCGCGTGGGCTCCCGGGCTGCTCGCGCTCACGCGCTCGCAGAATGAGCCAGTGAGGCAATGGGCCAATGAAGGGCGTTTGCATCACGCTGTATTCATTGCCTCATTGCCTCATTGCCTCATTGCCCAATTGAATAAATGCGCCCGTCGCCGTCGGCGACGATGATGCGGCCGCCGGAGATGGCGGGGGAACCCGTGATCGGGGCGCCGGCTTCAAATTCCCAGAGGCGTTTTCCGGAGTTCAGGTCGAGCACGTACAGCTTGCCGTCACTTGAGCCGACGATGACCCGTGAGTCGGCGATCGCGGGCGAAGACTCGACGCGGGCGCGGGTGGCGAAGACCCAGCGCTGCTTGCCGGTGGCCATGTCGATGGCGCGGATGTTCTTGTCGCGGCCTCCCAGCACCATGACGCCGTTACCCAGCGCGGCCGAGGAGTAATAGGGGAACTGGCGGTCAGGGTCGATGAAGCGCCAGCGGACTTTTTTGGCCGCGATATCGACCGCGACCACTTCATTGGCGAATGTGCCGTAGTAGGCCACGCCGCTGACAATTGCCGGAGACGCAGCGGTGTACGCCTCGGTGGCGAGTTTGACCACGTGGGCGCCGTCGCTGATTCGGACGCCATGAAAGAACTCATCGCACCCGCCGAAATACGCGATGCCGTTCCAGACGGCCGGCGTGGCGTGGACGTAGTTGTCGGTCTGTACCTTCCACGCCTGTTTTCCAGTGGCGACATCCAGGCCATACAGGTGTCCATCGTACGAGCCGATGAGCACCTTGCCGCCACTGACAACCGGTGACGATTTGATTTCCGCCCCGGTCTTGAATGTCCACCGTGCTTTGCCGGTCGTCGCGTCCACCGCGTGGAAGACACCGGCAAGGTCGCCGACGTAGACCACCCCATTTGAGACAGCAGGCGAGGATTCGCCGATGCCGTAGTCGTCGGCGACCGCCTGATAGGCCCACTTTTGTTTGCCGGTCGAGACGTCGAGCGCGAGGAGCTTCCCGTTGCCCGTGCCGATGTACGCCACGCCGTCCACGATGGCGGCGGAGGAATCAATCGAGGTGCCGGTTTCGACCGTCCACTGAAGCTTCAGCGTGGAGGGAAGTGTCGACGCGGCCACCCCAGAGAGCGTCGGAGTGTTGCGAAATTGCGACCAATTCGCAGTGGGCGCTTGGGAGCTGAGGAAATGGGGAAACGCGAGCAGCGCAAGCGCCACCGCGGCGACCCCCAGGCGTTGTCTCGTCATTGCCCCATTGGCTCATTGCCCCATTGGCTCATTTCAGCTTGGCTCCCTGCGCAATCGCGTAGAGGTTGTTCCGCGTCATCACATACATCACGCCGTTGGTCGTGATGGGGGTGGAGTAGACGGAACTGCCCATGTTCACTTCGTTGATGACTTTTTTCTCGCGGCCGTGCTGGAAGACGGTTACGTCGCCGTCTTCGTCGCCGAGGTACACCTTGCCATCCATGACCATCGTCGAGCTCCACATGGCGGCGAACATGTCGTGCACCCACAGGGCGGCACCGGTCTTGGCGTCCAGGACGTGGAGGAAGCCCGAGAAGTCCGGGTAGTAAAGAATCCCGTCCTTCACCGACGCGGTGGAGATGCTGCGGCGAATCTTGTTGTAGTGCCAGAGCCGGCCGCTCTCGGTGATGTCGCCACGTTTTGTGGCGTCAATGGCATACAGGTGGCCGATGCCTTCGCCGTGTTCCGGGTCCTGGCCGTTGGCGATGTAGACCACGTCGCCCACCACGACCGGCGTCGAGATGATCTCGTTGCGCGTCTTGGGCCACACGGCTTCTTTCGGATTTGAATCGAACTCCCAGAGTTTCTTGCCGGTCTTGGCCTCATACCCGCGAATCCATCCGTCGCCCTGGCCGTGAATGACCTGCTGCACGCCACCAATGGTCGCCACCGTGGGTGTCGACCACTGGCCGTGAAGAATTTTGTCGCCAGGCGAGGCATCTTCCCAGAGCAATTCTCCGGTCACGCGATCGATCGCGATGATTGCGGGCGCTTTGGGCGAAGGAATGTTGACGTGGCTTTCGTCTTGGCCATTGCCGGTGGAGACGTAGATCATGTTGTCAAGCAGGACAGGCGAGGAGTTGGCGAGGTTGTGCGGAAAGGCGCCAACTTCTTCCATCATGTCGAATTCCCAGATGACGTCCGGGTCATTGGGGCCCGTCAGTTTTTCATCCTTCTTCGGGCCGTCGTTGTCCTTGTCGTGAAAACCTTGAATGTCGACTGCGTGTACGACGCCCCGGTTGGATACGTAATACGCGATCTCGCCAATCACCAGTGGTGAAGATGCGATGCCCTGGAAAGGCCAGTCGTTGGCGCGACCCGACGTGAGCTTTTCGTACGTCGCCTGCCACATGAATTCGCCGGTCGCCTCGCGGAACGCCATGAGCACGCCCCGATCTCCCGTCTGTTTGGGATCGCGCACCGCCTCGTTGTTGGTGCCCACCAGCACGACACCTCCGCTGATGACGGGATTGCCGTAACTCTGTGAGCCGAGCGCGGCGACCCACTTGATGTTCTCGCCGGTTTTGGCGTCCCAGGACGTCGGCATGCCCGTGGCGTCCGACACCATGTTGCGATCGGGCGAGCCGCCCCACATGGGCCACGACGTCATGCCCTTGGTACCGGCCGTCTGGCTGGCCGAGATCGTCAGGGCGCACACGGCAACACACGCCGCAGACAACACAATCACTACACGATGTTTCATCTGGAGTCCTATTGGTTCCGATAAACCTTGAAATTGTCGAAATGTACGTCTGAGATGCCGTCGCCGTAGAGCCCGGGTGCGCCGGCGCGATGGGGAATCGTGTCCACCTTTTCAATCGTCCAGGCGGCGGGTTCGGCCGCTGCCGACGGCCAGACTTTTCCCTGCACGAGCGTCGTGCCATCAGGCCGGTTCTGCACGCGCAACTTCATCCGGTACCACGTGTTGACCGGCCAGTCGAACTTGTCGACGCTGACGGTCATTTCATTGGCGGCCTGCCACGGCTGCAACTCGATCTTCTGATTGTTGCCAAACAACATCAAGATGTAGCGCTGATTGATGATGCCGACGTCACCTCGCTGGCGACGCATCTCCACGCCTCGGACGTCCACTTCCACGGTGTAGTCGGACCAGTCCGGCTTGCCCATTAAAAATTTTGTGCGGCGACCGACGGTGTCGTCACGTGGCCGGACGAGGAACGTCGCCCCGTCGAGCTCTTTCGGCGACGCCTTTGTATTGGAAATCCACCATGCCGGCGTGGCCTTCACGCCCTCGAAGTCCATCGACCACGGCAGCGCAGGAATCACACGCACACGCGCTTGCCCGGTGACCGTTCCGACGGTCGCTTTCACGTAACCCGCGGAGGCTTCCTTGGACGCGGTGTAACGGCCGGCGGCATCCACGGTACCGGCCAACTGATCAACCGTCCACTGGACTTCGCCGTCCTTGGCTTCACGGATGAACGCGCCATTCGTGTCAAACAACTTCACTGAGAAGGCCTGCGCTTGACCCGGGTCGAGCATCAGTTCCTGCGGGAACACCTGCAACTGCGCCGGGGCGCCCGTGGATGCCGCCTGCGTGGCCGGCGCCGACGCAGCCGTGGCCGCGACTGGCGCCTTCGGGCCGATGGCGTACAGCTTTTCCATCGACGTGAGATAGACGCGACCTCCCGCGACCACCGGCGTCGCAAAAATGACCTCCGGTTCGCCCGCAGCGCCGAGGACGTCTTCGTCGAGCACTTCAACGCCGGTGGCGCTGGGCCGCAGAATGTAGAACTTGCCGTTTTCGGTGCCGACGTACAGTTTGCCGTCGGCCAGGATTGGCGACCCCTTCTGCAGCGTCCCGAGCGTCCGCGTCCAAAGCTGTTTGCCTGTCGCTGTGTCGAAGGCACCGACGATGGCGCCGTTGTCGAGCACGTAGAGCCGATCGCCATCGAGCACAGGAGAGGCAAACGTCGGCAGGAATCCATGCGTCTTCCACGCGAGCGCCGTGAGCGGAATTTCGCCGGACTTGCCCGCGAGATCGACTGCGGCCACCATGCCCATCTGCGTGGTGTCCATGTTTTCTTCACCATGGGCGACAAACAACATGGAGTTGCGAATCACCGCGCTGCCCAGAATCGCGCGTTTGCTGACTTCGAGCTTCCACAGCGGCTTGCCGGTTTCCACCTGCAGGCCATGGAAGGCACCGTCCGTGCCGCCGACGATCATCTGACGCACGCCATCCACCGTCGCGATGATCGGGCTCGAATAGTTGGTGTCGTAGTGTCTGGGCTGCGGTGCACTCACCCAAATTGTGTGACCCGTAGTCTTGTCGAATGCAAAGTAGCGGTTGCCCGGTCGCCCCAGGTCACCCCAGCCTTGCAGCAGGGTGTTGAGGATGACCTTGTTGCCATCGACAATCGGGGAGGTTGTGCGTCCGCCGTGTGTGGTGATGGCCCCGTATTCCTCTGGGAGCGATCGTTTCCACAACACAGCGCCGGCCGGGCTGAACGCCACCAACTCTGCTGAAATCGTGAACATGAAGATGTTGCCGGTCTGCCGGTCCACCGCCGGCGATGCCCATGCCGCGCGATTCTGCGGCACGTCACTCAGATACTGACTCAGCGTCCGTTCCCACACGATCTTCCCGGCCGTGACATCCACGGCGATCAACCGCTCTTGAGTCGTAGACACGTCGCCGGCGGTCACCGTCTGGAGGTACAGCCGGTTGCCATGGACGACCGGGGCGGACCGCCCACCCACTGGAAGGGTCCAGGCGAGATTCTCACCCGCGGTGGACCACCGGACAGGCAGGTTCCGTTCGGTTGATGTGCCATTGCGATGCGGGCCGCGTGATTCGGGCCACTGACTGGCCGCCAGCACCGGTGCCACGACCAGCACCACGAGTACGACAAGGAGTTTTTTCGGCATGTGAGGGATACCCGCGACGTTATAACGCTATACCCCACCGGTCAATTGCAGCGGGGTAGAATGGCGCCGATGCCCCAGACCCGGCGCTACCGGATCTACGACTCCGGACCGGCGGCCGTTGCCCCGCTTCTGGTCTGGCTGGCCTTTGCCGCCGCGTGCGGACGGCCGCCCGAATCCTCGACCACAAAAGCCACCTATGACCCTCAAACGGGTCAACTCATTGAAATCACCCACGATCGCAACCAGAATGGTCGCATTGACACGTGGACCCGCATGCAGGGCGCTCGTCCCATGTCCTCCCAGCTCGACACCAACGAGGACGGCGTCATCGACCGCTGGGAGGAATACGACCCCCAGGAGCGGTTGGCCCGTGCGGGTTGGACCCGGCAACCCAGCCCGGACCCGGCAAAACCTGTCGCCGACACATGGTTGTATCCCTCCGCCGATGGCAACACCTCCCGAATCGAATTCCTGGATGCCGACAACAACGGCAATCTGGTGGTCACGCGGCGCGAATTTTACGAGGGTGAACGACTCGCGCGTGTCGAAGAAGACAAGGATGGCGATGACGTGTTGGATCAGTGGGAGACGTGGGAAAGCGGCGTGCTCACGTACGTCGAGTTTGACGAGGGCAAGGACGGCAAGCCGGATCGTCGCTTCACCTACAACAAGGGAGCGCTCGTGCTGATCGAGAGCGCGCCCGACGCGTCAGGGGTGTACACCCGGCGCGTGGTGCCGGGGGCCCGGTAGCCGCATGTTGCGCCTTGCCTGTGACCTCGACGGCACGTTGGCTGACCTGTCCCGCGCGTACCGCAAGGTGGAGGAGCGGGTGCACGGCGACTCTGACGGCCTCGTGTGGGACGCGATTCGCAAGATCGACAACTTCTGGGTGGGCCTTGACCCCATCGAGCCGGGCATTGTGCGGCGGCTGTTTGAACTGTCGAGGCAGTCGCGGTGGGAGGTGTTTTTTGTCACGCAGCGCCCGGGCACGGCGGGTGACTCCGTGCAGCGTCAGACGCAGCAATGGCTGGTCAATCAGGGCTTCGAAATGCCGAGCGTGCTGACCGTGCCGGGCTCACGCGGCAGAGCCGCGCAGGCACTCGACCTCGATTTTCTCATCGACGATCTTCCCCGCAATTGTGTCGATGTGGCCTCGGAATCCCGTTGCCGACCGCTGCTGGTGGCTCGCCTTGCAGATCCGGACTCGGAGCAGACGGCCGAACGGTTCAAGATCGCCGTCGTGCGCTCGGTCTCGGATGCACTCGACATCATCGAGGCCAACATGCCACCCGCGCACGACGCGGGTTCTGGCAAAGGCTGGTTAAAACGACTCGGACTTGGTTGAGAGCAGCAGCGCTGATGTAATTTCGTCCAGCGATGACACCACGTGCATCGCGTCGGTCAGGGCCGCCGCAGGGTAACTGTTGGTGATCCCAATCGTGCGCAGCCCGGCACCACGCGCGGATTGGAGGCCCCAGGGCGAATCTTCGATGGCCACGGCCTCAGCACCGGACACACCCAGCAGGTCCACGGCCCGCACATAGGAGTCGGGCGCCGGTTTTCCCTCTTTCACATCGTCTGCCCCGACAATGACGACGAAAAACGAGAGTAGATCGTTGGCGTCGAGAATGGTTTCGATCTCGCCCCGCAGGGATCCCGATGCGATGGCGAGCGGGAACACGTCGGACAGTCGTTCGATGCAGGCACGTGCCGTGGGGTACATCACATCTCCACGCGCAACCCGGCGGGCGTACCGCTCCTCCTTGTCATTGAGCAGCGTCTGCAGGCTGTCGCCGTTCAAAGACACCCCCTGTCGCCGCGCGAATTCGGAGAGGCATCCGCGGTCGTCGTAGCCGAGATAGTGCGTGAAGTAGTCTTCGTCAGTCAGTGTCCAGCCGCGCGTGGCCAGTGTGTCGCGAAGCGCCACGAGGTGAAGTTGTTCGGTGTCGGCCAGCACTCCGTCAAAATCGAAGACCACCGCGCGAAGGGCACTCATGGCTGCTGTGACCTCGGGTTGTAGCCGGCCGGCAGTTTTTCACCGGAGAGAATCGCGACGTCGAGACGGTTCTCACGCGGCGGCACCGGACACACGTAGGAGATGTTGTAGACGCAGTACGGGTGATACGCCCGATTGAAGTCGAGATCGTAGAGGCCTGTGGGCGTGCGATCGAGGTCGAGATACCGTCCGCCGCCGTACGTGGTCTGCCCGCTTGTCAGATCGCCGAACGGCACAAACAGGCGCGTGATGACCGTCGTGCCCTCGTCGGCAAACGCCGTCAGCGCCTGCGGTTTGCCGTTGAAGGTGAAGCGCAGCGAGCCGACCCGCTGCATGCGGCGTTTTTCAGCAGCCGAGGTCGACAGCTCAATCACCGTGGTGTTGGACCGGTCTTCGTCGAGCCGAGACGGCATCCGGTACATCGAATTGATCGGGAAGTAGGGGAGCCCGGTGAACGCCGCCCGGTCCTCGGGCAACAGCGGCGACTCCGGGCGCGACTTGAACATCGCGTCCTTGTCAGCGCGCCACGCCAGGATCTCCTGATCATTTGACGTGTCATCGATCGGCTGCGGCCCCGACGTACACGCAGCCATGAGGCCCACGATTGCGAGCGCGAAAATCAAACGCATGGATCAGATTCTATAGCGGGCGGGAATGCACAACGAGCCGTGGAGCTCCCAGCCCTCCATGGCTCGCTGTGCATCCCAGCATTTGGTCAGAACGGGTAGCTCTTCTTCTCAAGCGCCGCGTCGGCCAGGCGGCGGCGCGCTGCGATGGTGTTGACGGGCTGCACTTTCAGCACGCGTCGCAGCGCTGCGAGCATCGTCCTCTGCGTGTCGCCGGTGGTCATGGCCTGAATGGCCGTGCGGGCGGCGGCATCGACGCGAAGGCCCGCGTCGTGCAACAGCAGCGCAGCGGCATCCTGTTGCAGCGCGACCGTTGTCACACCTTTCGCCGAGCTGCGTTCGGCACGGAGACAGGCGCTCTCGGCGACAAACGTGTCCATGAGGATGTCCGAGGCGAGCATCAGCACCTCCTGTTCCTGTTCCACCTGCAGTGCGTAGGTCTGCATCGCCAGCCCCATCACCATGATTCCGGCCTTCTTCATCGCGGCCAACTGGGCGACGGCTGGATCGCCGGTGTCTGTTTTTGGCCCGACCGCAAGAAGGTCGTCCTGTAACTTCTTGGCGGCGGCAATCAGCGGCAACATGCCCTTGAGACCACGTTTCATGATCATGCCGGGCACGAGCAAGCGGTTGATCTCGTTGGTGCCTTCGAAGATCCGATTGACCCGCGCATCGCGGTAATGCCGCTCTGCCGGGTAGTCCCGCACAAACCCGTTCCCGCCGTGAATCTGGACGTTTTCGTCGAGCACGTAGTCCAGCATCTCGCTGCTCGCGACCTTGAGAATCGACGCTTCGATCGCATATTCCTCAAGCGCGGCGAGTGCTGCGTCGGCGCCGCCGCCTCCGCGTGTCACCGCGTCGTCGATCAGTCCGGTCGTGCGATACAACGCGCTCTCGACACCGAATTCCCGCGCGACCATGTCGCCGAGTTTGTGTTTGATGGCGCCAAACGATGCGATCGGCTGACCAAACTGCCGCCGCGACAACGCGTAGCGTGCCGCTTCACCCACCACCATCCTGGCGCCGCCGCTGCACATGCCGGCCAGCTTGAAACGCCCGTAGTTGAGCACGTTGAACGCGATCTTGTGGCCGCGCCCGACTTCGCCAAGGAGGTTCTCCGCGGGCACACGCGCGTCCTGCAGGATGACGGGTGTGGTCGACGACCCATGCAGCCCCATCTTGTGTTCTTCCTTGCCGTGGGACACACCGGGGAATCCCTTTTCGACAAGGAAGGCCGTGAAGTGCTCACCGTCCACCTTCGCAAACACGATGTAGAGGTCGGCGAAGCCGCCGTTGGTGATCCACATCTTTTCGCCGTTGAGCACCCATGACCCATCCGGCTGCTTGACGGCCTTGGCGCGGGCACCAAGGGCATCGGACCCCGAGCCCGACTCACTCAGGCAGTACGCACCCACCGTGTCACCGGACACGATGCCTGGGAGGTATTTCTGCTTTTGCGCCTCGGTACCAAAGCAGAGAATCGGAAGAATCGCGAGTCCCGTCTGTGCGCCGAACGTGGTCGCAAACGATGCGCTGCCACCCATCACTTCCCCGACAACAATCGCCGCCGCTTTGTCGAGGTCGATGCCGCCAAACGCCTCAGGCACGTCGGTGCCCAGCAGGCCGAGGTCACCGCTGCGCTTGATCAACGCCCGCGCGAGAGCCCAGTCTTTGGTCTCCATTTGTGGAAGCGCCGGCAGCACTTCCTTCTGGAGAAACTCCATGGCGGTCTGCGCGATGAGTCGATGTTCATCGCTGAGTCCCTCCGGGGTGAAGACGGAGTCAGCAGGCGTGGTATCAAACAGCCAATCGGCGCCCAGCCGAGCGGTGGTCGTGGAAGTCATGATGTGATCCGTTCAAAAAGTGCCGCGGCGCCCATGCCGCCGCCGACGCACATCGAGACCATGCCGTACCGGCCGTCGCGACGCTGCAGTTCATGGAGAAGAGACGTTGTCAGTCGTGCACCGGTGCACCCGAGCGGGTGCCCAAGCGCAATGGCTCCGCCATTGACATTGAGGCGAGACCCATCAATCGGGATCTCCTTCGTGCACGCGAGCACCTGTGCCGCAAACGCCTCGTTGAGTTCCACCAAGTCGATGGCGTCCATCGACAATCCGGTGCGCTCCAGCAATTTTCGAATCGCGGGAACCGGGCCGATGCCGAAAAGTTCTGGCTTGACGCCCGCGGTCGCGTATCCCACCAGGCGAGCCATCGGGGTCAGGCCCAGTGCTGCGGCCTTCTCTGCGCTCATCATCAGGACCGCCGAGGCGGCATCGGACGTCTGTGAGGAATTGCCGGCAGTGACCGTGCCCTGCGCATGGAATGCCGGCTTGAGTCCTGCCAGCGCCTCCGCGGAAGTCTGGCGGCGCGGACCTTCGTCGGTATCCACCGTCACCACGCCGGCCATCGTCGCCACATCGATCGGGACGATCTCGTCCTTGAAGCGACCGGCGTCAATCGCGGCAATCGCGCGTTGATGGCTCTGAAGCGCGAAGGCGTCCTGCGCCTCGCGTGAGATGCCGCTTTCGCGGGCATGGTTTTCAGCCACGAGGCCGGTGGACAGGTACACGTCCGGGTAGTCGCGCACAAGAATCGGGTTGGGCGCCACCTTGTGGCCGCCCATCGGCACCAGGCTCATCGACTCCGTGCCGCCGGCGATCACGATGTCGGCGCTGCCCGTGGCAATGCGTCCGGCAGCCTGCGCAATCGCTTCGAGGCCTGACGCGCAGAAACGGTTCACCGTCACCGCCGACGCGCTGACGGGAACTCCGGCCCGCAGACTGGCAATGCGTGCGACGTTCAACCCCTGCTCCGCTTCGGGCATCGCGCACCCGACAATCACATCGTCAATCAAGGCGGGGTCCAGTAGTGGAGTCCTGGCCAGGATTGCCGCAATCACGTGTGCGGCCATTTCATCGGGACGGGTCGTGCGCAACACGCCGTTGGGGGCCTTGCCGATGGGTGTGCGCGCGGCGGCAACGATCACGATGGTGGTCATGAAAAATCTCCCAGCAAGTCGCCGATGGCCTCGCCCAGTTCCTGGGTGCGGCCTTCGAACAGATGGTCTGCGCCGTCGATCACGATCAAGTCTTTGGGTTCAGGCAGGCGAGCGTAGAACGCGCGGAGGTCGCGCAGCAGGCACAACTCGTCGAGATCGCCCTGCAGAAAGAACTTGGGCTTTGCGCAATCGAGCGTGTGCACAAACGTGAGGCCGTGGCCTGTCACTGGTGGCGCGATACCAATCAGTGTCGACACCCGAGGGTCGGTGGCGCCTGTCTCGAGCGCCACCCACGCACCAAAAGAAAATCCGGCAGCCCAGAGAGGCACGGCAGGATACCGATCGTGCAGGTCGTTGAGCGCCGCGCGAAAATCGTCCACTTCGCCGATGCCGTTGTCGAACGCGCCGACACTGGTCCCGACACCGCGAAAGTTGAAACGCAGCACCGCGCACCCGATTCGGGTCAACGCTTTCGCCGACTGGAATACGCCGCGCGTGTGCATCGTGCCGCCCAGCGTGGGCATTGGGTGCGCGAGCACAACGGCAGCCCGAGGGGCGCCGTCGGGCAGATCGAGCCGCGCGTCAAGCGGACCAGCGGGACCGGGAATCGTCAAGGCCATTGAGGAACTCTTCTACAAGCGCGGCAAACGCCGCTGGGCGGGTGACCACGCCGATGTGCCCGGTGCGGTCCAGTGTCGTGGCTGTGGCGCCGGGAATCAGTGAAAGATAATCGTGTGTGCTTGTGGTCCGCACCACCTTATCGAGCGCGGGATCACCGGTGATGACTCGTGTTGGCGCCTGTACCTGCGCACACTCCACAACAAGATCGCGGCTCTGCCACTCGCGCACCCATCGAGCCGACTGATGAGGACGCATGGGGCGACGGGCGACTTGCCAACCGTAATTGGTCAAGAACCGGAGGCGCTCCGGCCATGAGGAAATTGCGGTCATGATTTCCGGAAGCATGCGCTGCAGCGCCCGCGTCGCAAACAGCGGGAACATCGGCACAAGCATGAGCGGTCGCTTCACCAGCATGGCTTCTGCAGGCGCAAGTCTCATCCGTGGCGACGGCGCCGACACAAGCACGAGCGCCCCCGTTCGTTCCGGACGAGTCGCCGCATAGTGCATCGCCACCAGACCACCGAACGACACGCCAACGATTGCAGCCTGGGTCACGCCCATGTCATCGATGGCCTTGTCAATCAAGTCAACCCACTGCGCAAACGGATCTCCCAGGCCGTCTTCGACGTTGAGTGAAAACGACCGCACCTCACGTGTGCCTCGCAGTGCGTCGACCGCAGGACGCATCCATTCCCAATGGCCCTGGATGCCGGGGATGAGAACGATGGGAAGGCCCTCTAACCTTTGACCTCTATCCTTCCCCATCAGTTTCTCAACGTCTTTCCGGTCTTGAGCGTGTAGGCAATTCGTTCCTGGGTCTTGGGTTCGCCGCAGAGGCTCAGGAATGCTTCGCGTTCGAGATCAAGCAGTTGTGTCTCGGACAACGTCGTGGCGTGCGGCACGTTACCGCCGGTGAGAATCCACGCCAGTTTGCGGCCGATGACCGCATCGTGATCGCTGATACGGCCCGCCCGCAGGGCAAGATGTACGCCGAGCGACAATGTCGCGTAGGCGGACGGGCCACCGACGGGAATGGCCGCGACAGGTTGACGACCCTGATACCCGGTTCGCGCGAGTGCCAGCGCTGCTGTCCTGGCATCGGCGATGAGGCGTTCACGATTCATCGTGATGCCGTCGCTTGGGCGCAAGTACCCCAACCGGCGAGCGTCGGGACCACTGGTGGATACCTTGCCGAAGCCGATGGTTTCAAAGGCCGCTTGCGGATCAGAGGCGCGAATCAACATTTCCTTCGTGCCGCCACCACCCGGGATGAGGCCAACGCCCACTTCGACCAGGCCCATGTAGGTCTCGGCAGCGGCCTGCACGTGTGCGCCGTGCAGACTGACTTCACACCCGCCACCCAGCGCCAGTCCCGCCGGAGCGACGACGACGGGGACGGCAGCCAGTTTGAGCGCCATGGTCGCGCCCTGGAATGCGCGAACCATCATGTCCACGTCGTCCCAGTTTTCGTCCTGGGCCTCAAGCAGCAGGAGCATGAGGTTGGCCCCGGCCGAGAAGTGCGTGCCGTCGTTGCCGACGACCAGCGCCTGAAAGTTCGTCTCGGCTTCACGCACGCCGGCGTGCAGCATCGCGATGGTGTCGCCGCCAATCGCGTTCATCTTCGAGTGAAACTCGACGCAGAGGACGCCGTCGCCAAGATCAATGAGGCTGGCGCCGTCGTTGGCCTGGACGATCTTCGTCTGATCCCGCGCGGTTTGGAGGATGAGCAGATCCGGTGCAGACGGTGGCAAGGCGCCTTCACGATGGCGCGGTTTCGCATCGAACCCGATCGCGTCCATCAGCTCGAACGGACCCATGTCCCAGCCGAATCCCCATCGCATGGCGCGATCAATGTCGTCGATCGAGTGTGCGACGTCGCCGGCGATATGCGTGGCGTAGAGCAGTGTCGGCCCCAGCGTGTCTCGCAGGAGTTCACCCGTGCGGTGCTGGCCGAAGTACAACGACTTCACGCGGGCACCAACATCGGTGATCGCTTTGGCCGCTTCGAGTTCGGGGAGGGCCACCTTTGCCTTGGGGCGGTACTCAAACGTCGTCAAATCCAGCGTGAGGATTTCTGATCCTTCTGCGCCGCGGACCTTTTTGTAAAATCCCTGCCCGGCTTTGTCGCCCACAAGGCCGCGGTCGAGCATGCTTTGCACGAAGGCGGGTGGCACGAACTGCGCACGGTCCTCTGCCTGTGGAAGCCGTTTCGCCAGGTCGGCACCAACCTTGGCGAGAATGTCGAGGCCTGCGATGTCGATTGTGCGGAACGTCGCGCTCTTGGGTCGTCCCGTGGCTGGTCCCGTGATGGCGTCGATTTCTTCGATCGTGTACTTGCCGGATGCCGCCACCTCAAGCAGGCGCATCACTCCGAACAGGCCGAGGTGGTTTGCGATGAACGCTGGTGTGTCCTTCGCGGTTACCACGCCTTTGCCGAGCCGCTGGTCGATCCACGCCGACAGGCCCGAGGTCACCCCAGGATCAGTATCAACTGTCGGGATAATTTCCACCAGCCGCAGGTAGCGTGGCGGGTTGAAGAAGTGGGTGCCGAGCCAGTGCTTCCGCAGTCCTTCAGAGCGCCCTTGCGCGATGGCCGTTAGCGGAATGCCCGATGTGTTCGAAGACACGATCGTGTGGGGCGCGCGCACGACGTCGATGCGTTCGAGCAGCGCGCGTTTGATGGCCAGATCCTCGACGATGGCTTCGATGATCCAGTCGACGCTCGACAATGGCGACAGATCGTCGAGGCTGCCTGTGCGGATCAGCGCCCGCGCGTCGGGAATGAAAAAGGGGTCTGGTTTAATGGCGATCGCCCGTTTGAGGCCGGCTGCGGCAGCATCCGCAGTGACGTCGAGCAGAAGCACCCGCACGCCCGCGTTGGCGAGGTGCGCGGCAATTTGCGCCCCCATGACGCCCGCCCCGAGCACTGCGGCCTGACGAATTGACGTGGTCATGCACCCTCCCGTGTGGCCACGCCGTAGAGGAACACGTCCACTACGCCATCGGCGTCATCGATTAATGCGTATTTGCGGTCACTCAGGATCCAGTTGGTGGCCATCTCGTCGAGTGCGCCAAAAAACATCTTGGCGCCCAGTGTCGGCGGCACGTTCGCGCGGAAGACGCCGTGCCCCTGTCCTTCCGCAATGGTGTCGCGAATGATGCCCAGGTACGACCGCAACCGCGTCGCCGAGAGCCGCGCCATGAATTTCGTGGACTGGCGCAGTTCAACCTGAAAGACGATGGCCAGATCGCGATCTCGTCCCAGGCGTTCGAGGTGCATGTGGGCAATGCGGCGCAGTCGATCGGCCGGGTCCACGACCGAGGCCAGGGCGTCGCGTCCATCACGAATCGCATCCTGCATCGTGCGATCGAAGAGTGAGATGAGCAGATCGTCCTTGCTGCGGAAGTACAGATAGACCGTGCCGGCGGCGATGCCGGCTCGTCGGGCGATGTCGGCGACCTGGGCGGAAAAAAACCCGCGCTCAGCAAACACCTGGGTCGCGGCGTCCAGAATCAGTTGCCGTTTGTCGACGTCCGGGCTCGGTCGGGCGATTCGCAGGGTGCGGGGCATTGTCGATGAATGAATCGTCATTCATTTTGTGCCTGCGGTCAAGCCCTGAAACAGCCTGCCAAAGCGGTCGTATGTTTACGGAAGACCACATGTTGGATGTCGCTCAACAACAGCTTCTTGTCACCCGCCTGAACCGCATTGAAGGTCAGGTGCGCGGAATCAGACGGATGGTGCAGGAACCTCGACTCTGTGTCGAAATTCTGCAACAACTTTCTGCGGCGGAAGCCGCCCTCAACCGGGTCAGCCTCGCCATCCTCAAATACCACGTCGAACATTGCGTGCCCGAAGGGGTGAACATCAGCCCCGAGGAGGGCAGTGTGCGCCTGAAGGAGCTGGTCGACATCTTCGATCGCTTCTCTTCCTGAAATTCAACGGTTTGGACGACGCGATCCGGCGATTCGTGTAATCGAGCCGGTGATTCGACCACGATC
Organism: Vicinamibacterales bacterium; assembly: GCA_046590915.1. Classification (GTDB taxonomy): domain Bacteria; phylum Acidobacteriota; class Vicinamibacteria; order Vicinamibacterales; family SCN-69-37; genus SYFT01. The sequence goes on along the minus strand of JBKJTD010000108.1, from coordinate 4,172 downwards.
GCGATTTTCCCTAAGGAAATCGCCACTTCATTTGTTCCCAGAGTGGACAGGGAATTGCACAACTCACCCTCATCGGACCCAAAGGTCGGCACTGGAGCCGCCCTTCGGGCATGGAGGATACATGACAAGACGATTGATGCACGTAGCCGTAATGGCTTTGTGCTCGGCACTGGTGGTGGCAAATGCTTCCGCCCAGACCTTCACGGGACGTATTGAACTGACCGTGACGGATAGCACTGGCGCAGTTCTGCCTGGCGCGACGGTCGAGCTCACGGGCCAACAGACGGCCAACACGGTCACGGACGCGCGAGGTGAGGCCCGTTTCCTCAACCTGGCCCCGGGCCGTTACATCGTGGTCGCGAAGCTCTCAGGCTTTGGCGACTGGAAGAACGAGAACATCTCGGTCAGCACGGGCCAGGTTGTGGCGATCAATGCGACCCTGGCGGTCGGTGGCGTTGCGACGACGGTCGAGGTGACCGGCGGTGCGCCCATTCTTGATCCCAAAAAGCAGACTCAGTCCACGGTTGTGTCTTACGAGGAGCTCCAGTCAGTGCCCTCGTCGCGCGACCCCTGGGTCGTTCTGCAGACGGTTCCCGGCGTGGTCGTTGACCGCGTGAACGTCGGCGGTGCCGAATCCGGTCAGCAGTCGGGTTATCGCGCCAAGGGCGCCTCCGGCGGCGACAACACCTGGAACATCGATGGCATCGCCATCACCGACATGTCGGCGCTGGGCTCATCGCCCACCTACTACGACTTCGACATGTTCCAGGAAATGCAGGCCACCACGGGTGGCGCGGACGTGTCCAACGTCACGCCTGGTGTGTCGCTGAACTTCGTGCTCAAGAGTGGTTCCAACTCACCCCGCGGTTCCGCGCGCTGGTATCAGGAAGACGAAAAATGGAAGCTGCAGGCGAACAACCTGTCCCCCGAGCTCGCGGCTCTGATTGGTGGCAAGAGCGGCAAGGGCAACCGCATGCGCAAGTACATCGACAGCGGTTTTGAACTCGGTGGTCCGATTGTGCGCGACCGCCTCTGGGCGTGGGGCGCCTACGGCAAGACGGACGTGACCGTGGTCACGCTCGCCGATACGCCCGACCAGACGATCCTCGAGAACTACTCCCTCAAAGTCACCGGTCAGGCCATGGACAACCTCCGCGGCAACTTCACCTACTACCGTGGTGACAAGGTGAAATTCGGACGCAGCGCCGGCACGAACCGTCCGCCGGCCACCACCTGGAATCAGAGCGGTCCGACGCAGATGTACAAAGGCGAAGTCAACATGACGGTTGGCAACAACATGTTCCTGACCGCGCGTGGTGCCCATGTCTCGGGCGGCTTCCAGCTGACGCCTCAGGGTGGTCTCAACGTCAACATGATCCTGGCCGACGATGCGGGTATCGGTCGCAACAGCTGGTACGAGTACAAGACGGTGCGTCCGCAGAACACGATGAACGTGGAAGGCAACTACTTCCGCGGCCGTCATGAACTCAAGGCCGGTTTCGGCTTTCGGAAAGTCGACGTCGATTCCTTCTACACCGTGCCTGGCAACGCCATCATCACGTACCACGACGGCTATCCAAACATGATCGCGGAAGTGACCGCCTGGAACCAGGTTGCGGGTACCGTGGGACGGTACACGAGCGGTTTTCTGTCCGACACGATCTCGTTCGACCGCCTGACGCTCAATGTGGGCGCTCGTTGGGATCGCCAGTCGTCCTCAGTCAACGCGTACTCACAGGCGGGCAACCCCCTCCTGCCGACGCTGCTCCCGAACCTGACCGGCAAGGCTGCCGACGACGTCATCGTCTGGAACTCGATCACGCCGCGCCTGGGCGCGACCTACGCGATCGATGAAGCGCGCAAGACCATTGCGCGCGCCAGCTACGCGTCCTTCGCCTCGCAGTTGAACGCCACCGCCGGCGGCTTCTTCTCGACCGTCGGATCCTACCGCTCCGTGTACGTCTACGGCGTGACGGACAGGAACGGCAACGGCACCGTGGACGCCGCAGAGATCGCGGGTCGCAACATCAGCTGCAACGACGTCACGGGACAGTATCGCTGCAGCGGCTTTGACGGCAACAATCCCGCCAATGTCGGGACCCCCAACCACAAGGTCGGCGAATACAAGACGCCGCTGACGCAGGAGTTCATCCTCGGCGTGGACCGCGAACTGATGGCCAACCTTGGTGTGTCGGCGAGCTACACGTTCCGCCACTTCTCGAACTTCAACTGGCGGCCAATCGAAGGACTGCGGTCTGACGACTACGTTCAGCGTGGCACCTTCACGGGAACGCTTGACCCGGTGGGACAGTTCTCGGTGCCGTTCTTCGGCGTCAGTACGCTGCCTGCCAACCGATCGCGAACGGAATATATCGACCGCGACGGTTATTCGCAGCGCTTCCACGGCTTCGAAATGTCCGCCACCAAGCGGATGTCCAATCGTTGGATGGCTCGTTTCGGATTCTCGATGAACGACCACCGCGAGTACTTCGACGGCGTCAACTCCCGCACGGATCCAACATCCACACTGGCCAATCCGAACATTGACGGTGGCGAAGTGATGGCGGCTTCGGGCGGATCAGGCAAGAGCCAGATTTATCTGGTCCTGCCGAAGTACCAGTTCGTGCTCAACGGTGTCTACCAGGCTCCCTGGGGAATCAACCTTGGCATGAACATGGTCAATCGTCAGGGCTTTGCGATGCCGTACAACCGCAGCACCGTCGCCACGGGCGACCCGCTCGGCAACAACAAGACGCTCCTGCTCGTGAAAAAAGTGACGGACTTCCGTCTGCCCCCCGTGACCTCACTTGACCTGCGCCTGGGCAAGACGTTCGCCATCCGCTCGACGACGGCGAACATCGACCTCGACGTGTTCAACGTGTTGAACTCGGCGACGGTCCTCGGACGTCAGTACGACCTGCGTCTCACGACACGGGACAATGTTCGCGAAATCATGAACCCGCGCATTCTGCGCGTGGGCTTCCGCTTCGCGTTCTAAGACGACTCAACGTTCGACCGGCCCCGGGTTCCGACATCTGTCGGGGCCCGGGGCCTTTTTTTATAGCCCACCCTTTTGTTTCACAGCGAGACATGGAGGGCTGGGAGTTATTCTTATTTCTTCATGTCTCGTTGTGAATAGTCTCTTTGTCGAATTTCGTGAAGGATGTGGGTATGAAGAGACTGATGCTCGTTGTGATGCTGCTGGTGGCGGTGCCGGCGATGGCGCTTGCGCAGGAATGGCGCGGTCAGGGTCGGATCGCCGGCAAGATCACCGACGAAGCCGGCGTGCCCCTCGAGGGCGTTGTCATCAAAGCCACACTCCCTTCGTCGGAGAACCGCGGCCCGGCACCGCAGAAGTCGAACACGAAGGGTGACTGGTCCATTGGCGGCATTACCGGCGGGTCGTGGACCGTTGAGTTCACCAAAGAGGGCTACAAGACGCGGACGTCGACCGTGCCGGTGAGCGAAGGGGCACGCCTGCCGCCGGCCACCATCGTGCTTGAAAAAATCGTCGTCGTCGTGGATCCCAATGACGTCATCCGTGAGCGCTTGACCGAAGCCGCCGGGCTCATGACCTCACGCAAGTTCGCGGAAGCGCGCGTCATCTATGAAGACCTCTCGAAGCAATATCCAACGGTCAAGCAGTTCAAGCCGCTGCTGGCGCGTGCGTTTCATGCCGAAGGCAACACGCCTCGAGCCATCGAACTGCTCAAGGAGGCCGTGGCCGATGAGCCCGAACTTGTGGAAGTCAAGGTCCTGCTCGGCACTCTGCAGATCGGTGCCGGCCAGATGGCCGAGGGCCAGGCGACGCTGGCTTCCATCGACGCCTCGCGCATCACCGACCCCACCGTCTTCGTCAACATCGGCATCAGCCTGATGAACGACAAAAAGCCGGAAGACGCGATTACCTGGCTGACCAAGGGCATCACCACATTCCCGAAGGACCCCAGCGCGTACTACTACCGTGGCATCGCGCAGCTGTCGCTGGGCAACACGGCAGCGGCGAAGACCGATCTGGAGAAGTTTGTGGCTATCGCCCCGGCTGATGCGTCCGAGTTGCCAACCGCAAAGAAAATTCTCGAAACGATCAAGATCTGATTCACAACGAGACATGGAGATCTTGTTAAGTCAAAACTCCCAGCCCTCCATGTCTCGTTGTGAACCTGACCTGT
>JBKJTD010000039.1:0-3097 GCA_046590915.1 Vicinamibacterales bacterium | reverse complement strand
CTCTCCCCGGTGATGAGCACGCCCAATCCCAGAATGTCCAGCAACACCCCGTGCAGAATTTCCCGAGCGGCCATCCGGTCTTCAAGGAACGTCGTCAATCTGGCGATGGTTGTAGGTGTGCTCGCGCTGGTGCGCAGCACCGGAACACCCGCGCGCTCCGCCTCGAGCACAAGTTCAGGCGGGGGTTCAAGTCCCAGCGTCAGAATCACGCAGGGAAAATCGTGGGCCAGCAGTCGCGTCAAGGCGGCACGTCTGGCCGCGACGTCCATCTGCTCGAGAAATCGCACTTCGCTCTCGCCAAACACGAGCACACGCCCCGGCCGAAGGTATTCGTCATACCCCGCCAGGGCCAAGCCGGTCTTCTGGATGTACGGCAACGTAATCCCGCGTTCGAGCCCGGCCGCACCGGCCAGCAGATCAAATTCGAGATCGACTCCAGCACCACGTGCGCCCAGCAATGACGCGACGGGCACCGACGCGGACATTACAGAAACACCTTCCGCTGGTTGGATGTCGGGATCTTGAGTTCTTCGCGGTACTTGGCGATGGTCCGGCGCGCGAGCACCAGGCCTTCGCGCTGCAGCATCTGCATGATCTTGGAATCACTCAGCGGCCGCTTCGCGTCTTCAGCCTCGATGATCTTCCGGATGCGCTGCTTAATCGTCACCGACGAGACGTTTTCGCCGTACGAACTGCTGATGCCGCTGTGGAAGAAAAACTTCATCTCATACACGCCCTGCGGCGTGTGCATGTATTTGTTGTTCACCACACGCGACACCGTCGATTCGTGCATGCCGATGTCATTGGCCACGTCACGCAGGACCAGTGGGCGCAGGTGCTCGATCCCGAGGTCGAGGAATTCGCGCTGGAAGGTGATGATGCTTGTGGCCACCTTGATGATGGTTTTTTGCCGCTGATCCACGGACTTGAGGAGCCACAAGGCCGATCTGAACTTGTCCTTCACGTACGCGCGGGTCTCGTCGGAGGTCTCGGTGCCTTTGTCCTTGTCGAGCATCCGGCGATAGACGGGGCTGATGCGCAGTTGCGGCAGTCCCTCCTCGTTGAGCACCGCGCGATATCCTTCGTCCGTCTTGATGATGTACACGTCAGGAATGACGTACTGCGAATCGGCCGGCGTGTATCTGGCGCCTGGTTTCGGGTCCAGGTGGCGAATCACCTCGAGATGCGACTTGATCTCCTCGTGCGTCAGCCCCATGGCCTTGGCCAGTTCTGGCACCCGGTGATTCTGCAGCAGCGGCAGGTGCTCCTGCACCAGCGTTTCGACCGCAGTGCCACCCAATCCCCCAGCGCGCAGTTGAAGCAGCAGACACTCCTGCGGATCGCGCGCAGCCACGCCAATCGGGTCAAAAGACTGGATATACGTCAGCGCCTGCTCCACGGCCGGAATCGGCCAGGGCCCAAGCGCGGCGATTTCGTCGAGCGAGGCCGCGAGATAGCCGTCATCGTCGATGTTGCCGATGATGGCGCCGCCAATGTCCCGCACGGACTGGTCGGTGGTCTGCAGATCCAACTGCCACATCAGGTGGTCGGCCAGCGAGCCCTTGCTCGACAGGGTGTTTTCAATGGGCGGCAGCTCGCGCACTTCGACGGTCTGCCGGGGGCGATACCCATCGTCGAGATATTCGCCGAAGAAATACTCGTAGTCGGCGTCATCCCAGGTGTCGCCTTTTTCCTCGGCCTTCTTTTCCGCCGCCTCAACTTCGGCGTCCTGCGGCGTCTCGCCCGGTGAGAGGTCTTCAAGCGCTTCCTCAAGCAGCGGATTCTCGACCATCTCCTGGGTGAGCAGTTCCGACAACTCGACAGTCGTCATCGGCAGGAGTTTGATGGCCTGCTGCAACGAAGGCGTGAGAATCAGCTTCTGGGAAAGCCGTGCGGAGAGTTTTTGTGACAGTGCCATCAGCCGGTACGTTCCTTGCAGTCCCTAGTGTATTCGGGATCAGTCCAGCCGGAAGTCAGTTCCGAGATAGATCCGCTTCACATTGTCATCGGCGGCCAGCGCCTCGGGTGTGCCGCTCCGGAAAATGACTCCGTCGTGCACGATGTAGGCGCGATCCGTTATTTTCAGGGTCTCGCGGACGTTGTGGTCCGTGACCAGCACACCAATACCCCGCGATTTGAGATGGACGACGATCTTTTGAATGTCGGTGACCGCTATCGGGTCGATCCCGGCAAACGGCTCGTCGAGCAGGATGAACTTGGGAGAGTTCACCAGTGCGCGCGTGATCTCGGCCCGGCGTCGTTCTCCGCCGGAGAGCGTGTAGGCCTTTGACTTTGCCAGTGAGGTGAGCCCAAGTTCGGCAAGCAACCCCTTGAGTCGAGTCCGGCGCTCCTCGCCTGAGATCGGCAGGGTCTCAAGGATCGCCAGGATGTTCTGCTCCACGGTCAGGCCGCGGAAAATCGAGGGTTCCTGTGGCAGGTACCCGATGCCCTTGCGCGACCGGGTGTACATCGCGTCGCCCGTGACGTCATGGTCATCGAGCAGGACGCGTCCGGCATCAGGCGCGGTGAGGCCCACGACCATGCCGAAGGTCGTCGTCTTGCCGGCGCCGTTGGGCCCCAACAGCCCGACGATCTCCCCCGACGCGACCTCCAAGTTGACGCCCTTGACGACGGTGCGGCCGTTGTACGACTTGGTGAGGCCTTCCGCCCTGAGCGTCGCCATCACTTGATCACCTTGATGACATCCGCACACTTTACCGGCTTCATTCTGCCCAACGCTCCCCCATCAGTTCGCACCTGGGATGCCCCCTCGGTCCGTTTGAACTCCAGCACCGTTCCGTTGCCGATGCTGCATTCGCCCGGGCCGTCCCCAGGCACAATGAACGCTGCCAGTTTCCCGCGCACTTCGTAGGCGTCGGTCGCAGCGGTGTAGATCGCCCGAACGCCGACGGCCTGCCTGCCTTCCGCCATGGCCACACGCACCTCGCCGCCCGGTGCGGCCACGACGTCAGCGGTCTTGAGCTTGCGGTCTGAGGGCTCCAGGGTCAATGTGATTTGTTCGCCGCGCAGATGTTCGCCGGTGGACGTTTCAAGGGCCGCCGCGCCCGTGTAGACCGCCGTTCGCGCGGAGTCACTG
>JBKJTD010000412.1:0-41624 GCA_046590915.1 Vicinamibacterales bacterium | reverse complement strand
GGAAACCATCCGCGCGGCAACATGAGCCTGATGAGATTCACCAGGCTGAGCCCCGCTTCCGCGCGCATCACGCCGGTGGCGGAGTCAAACGAGAGGATGCGATTGGCGAGTCGAGTGGCGGCAACCTTGTCAGTCGCGCTCGCGGGCAAGGATGAGTCACCGTAGGAACGGCCGAGACCGCGCGACAGGGCGGCGCCCTGGGTCAGTCGTTCGAGATCCTCATCGAGCACCTCGGTGCCCGGCTCGGGAAGCCGGCCCCAGCCGGCCAGCGTGGACATCTCTAGCCGGTGAACCCGTTAATCAACGCCGCCGCTTCCTTCGGATGGCGTTTGCACTCCAGCAGCGCGCTCAACATCAGCGGCACCACGATGGTGGCGTCCGACTCGATGACAAACATCGGCGTGTCTTCCGTCAGCTTGTCCCAGGTGATTTTTTCGTTCGGCGTCGCGCCGGAGTATGACCCGTACGATGTGGTCGAGTCTGAGATCTGGCAAAAATACGCCCACGGCTTGGCCTCGGATTCCATGTCGTACTTGAGCGACGGCACGACACAAATCGGAAAGTCGCCCGCGATTCCGCCACCGATCTGGAAGAAGCCCACACCTGCCCCCTCCGACAACACCTGATACTGGTCGTACAACTCGCCCATGTACTCGATGCCCGACTTGGCGATGCTTGCGTTGCAGTCGCCGACCTTCACGTGTGCCGCGAAGATGTTGCCAAACGTTGAGTCCTCATAACCGGGCACCACGATCGGCAGCTTTTTCTCCGCGGCAGCGAGCAGCCACGACTCGTCAGGATTGCCCTCGTAGGAACCCTTGTCGATCACCTGCACCAGTTCGTAAAAATACTCGTGCCAGAAGCGGCGAGTGCCCGTCTCGCTGGCGTGTTTCCACATTGGCACGACGTATTTTTCCACGGCACGAAACGCTTCGTCCTCTGGGATCGACGTGTCCGTAACGCGACGCATGCGGTCGTTGAGGATGCGTGTGTCGTCCTGCTTGGTGAAATAGCGGTATTCGGGAAAGTCCTTGTAGCTATGGTGCGCGACGAGTCGGAAGAGCGACTCCTCAAGGTTGGCCCCCGTCACCGAGAGCCCATGGACCAGTCCCTCTCTGATGGCCGGGGCAAGCGTGATGCCCAGCTGCGCCGACGACATCGCGCCGGCGACTGCCCAGAACATCTTGCCGCCCCCTTCGACGTGGCGCCAGTACGCGATGAACGCGTCGCGGGTGGCGCGCGAGTTGAAGTTCTTGTAGTTGCGGAGGATGAATTCGGTGATGGGCAGTTGGGACATGTTCGTGTGTTTTTGTCTATTCAACCAGCAAAGCCTGTGATCGTAACAGCGCCGGCCGTCGAATGCAGCCCCTGACCGACTGTGGCTGCATCCCGGTGGACGTACCCAAGTGCGATGATCCGGCCGGTCGTGAGACTGCGGGCTGCGCTGGTGAGGACGCCGACATCTCTGCCGTCATTCTTCCCGGCATCCGCGAGCGTCGTGCCCACCGCAGGCACCTCGGTCACGGTCTCGTCAAACTCGAGGGTCATCAGGTGCTTGACGACCTTGCCGCCACCTCGGTGGAGGATGCGGACGATGACCTCCTGGCCAACGTAGCAGCCCTTGGTCTGGCTGATCGCGCGGCCGAGCAGGCCCGCTTCAAGCGGGATCGTGTCGGTGGTCATGTCGACCCCGAACTTCGGGCGCCCGGCCTCGATGCGGAGGGCATCGAAAATGAGCTCGGAGGCGATTTCTCCGGAAATCGCCTCCGAGCTCATTTTAGGGGACCACAGTTGGAAAGTCGGCAGCGCTGTCTCGTCGGTGCGGATCACCTGGATATCACCTGAGGTCAGGTGCCCGAACATCGGCAGGGCTTCGATTGTGGCGGGATCGGCACCGGTCGCCTCCGCCACAGCGGCGACTGCCCCACTGCCGACGACGAGCCACACGCGGTGCGAATCGGTGACGTCGGTGACCTGTACCCGTTCGGAAAAAATCAGCTGGTCGAAGCGCACCAGAAGGGCAGGCGCCATCCCCTCAGGGACCTCCGCCCAGACGCCGGTTGCATCGCGAAGCAGCAGCAGATCGGTGATCATCCGGCCCTGTGGCGTGAGCCATGCGGCGTAACACCCCCGACCAGGTGGCAGGCCTTCGACGTCATTAGTGACGAGCGCATGCAGGAACGAGGCGGCATCGGGCCCCTCAAAACGCAGGCGTCCCCGTGAACTGATGTCGGCCGACATGGCCGATTCTTCGATGGTGCGATACTGGAGCGTCATGAATCGATGGCTTCGTCATTCTAGTGCCTTGGTCCTGGCCGTGGGCGCCACGTGCGCGCTCTCGTCCCTTTCGGCGCAGTCCCACGACCAGGCCGGCCCTGCGGACTTCACGATATTTCTCCGTGGCCAGCGCGTCGGCGCCGAACACGTCGAGGTCTCGCGTGCGTCTGATGGCTGGACCATCACGGCCACCGGCAACTCCGGCGCGCCGCTCAATTTTGCATTTGACACGTTCATCGCCAGATACGCCGCAAACTGGGACACGCGGTCGCTGGAGATCAGCGGCCAGTTGCGTGGCCAGCCGATGTCGCTCAAGACGACATTTGCCAACAACGACGCGGTGTCCGAGGTGGTGCAGGCGGGGCAACAGTCGAAGCTGACGCACAAGGTCTCGACGTCGACAGTCATCCTTCCCAATAATTTCTACTCGGCGTACGAGGCGCTTGCAATGCGTCTGCACGTGAGCGCGGTGGGCGACATGGTGCCTGTCTACATCGCACCGCAGACCGAGCTCGGCGTGCGTATCGATCGCATCACGCCACGCCGGATGGAGACGCCCTCAACCAAGTACGAGCTGCGCCAGTTCGATCTGATTTTCCCCAACCCGTCAGGTCCATTGAACATCGAGGTCTGGGTGGATGCGCGCGGGCGCCTGGCGCGACTGGCCATTCCGGTGGCATCCGTGGCGGTCGTGCGTGATGACCTGTCGACCGTGATGGCACGGCTCGACAGCTTCAGCCATCCGCGCGACGAAGAACTGTTTATTCCCGCGAACGGCTTCAACATTGCGGCAACGATCACTCCCGCGGCGGCGCCAGTCGTCAAAGCCCCGGTGGTGATTCTGTTGTCGGGCTCCGGCGCCCAGGATCGCGACGAAACCGTCTTTGGCATCCCTATTCTCGGCCAGGTTGCGGCGAGGTTGTCTGACGCGGGTTACTTCGTCGTCCGCTATGACAAACGAGGCGTGGGACAAAGTGGCGGCCGTATCGAGAGCACATCCATCCAGGCTTACGCCGAGGATGCTCTCACGGTGGTGCAGTGGGTGCGTCACCGCCAGGATGTCGACCGCGACCACGTGGCTCTGGTCGGTCATTCGGAAGGCGGCGCAGTGGCGCTCCTTGCTGCGGGACAGCAAAAGGGCGACATCGATGCGATCGCGCTTCTGGCCGCGCCGGGAACGACCGGTCGAGAAATCACGCTGGCTCAACAGCGCCACGCCCTGAGTCGCTCTTCGGAATCGGATGCGTCACAACAGGAGAAGATCGCGCTGCAAACAAGATTGATGGATGCCGTCACCTCGGGTCGTGGATGGGAGACCATCCCGCCCGAGCTGCGCAGGCAGGCCGATACGCTCTGGTTCAAGAGCTGGCTGTCATTTGATCCAGTCGAAGCGATGCGCAGAACGGACCAGCCGGTGCTCATCGTGCAAGGAGCGCTCGACTTTCAGATCCCGCCATCACACGCCGACGCACTTGAGGGGCTGGCCAATAAGCGCCGCGCGCGCACCGCGGTGCCCACGCGCAAAGTCGTGGTGCCCGGCGTGAATCACCTGCTCGTGCCCGCGACAACGGGCGAGGCGGAAGAGTACGCGACCCTGCCCGACAAGAACGTGTCGAAGGCGATCACCGATGCGCTGATCGCGTGGCTCGGCGAGGTGTTCGCCCGGCAGAAGTGAGCTCGGTGTACACTCTGTCGCCATATGGCCGGATGGATTCTGCAGAGTGACGATGAGACGCCGCGACTGGTGCGGATTACGCCCGGAGTGGCCAAGACGATAGGGCGTGGGGCGCAGGCCGATTTCATCTTCGAGGCACCTCTCGTGTCACGACTGCATTGCCGCCTGACGGCCGATGTGACCGGCCAGCTGGTTTTGGAAGACCTCGGCAGCACCAACGGGACATCAGTCAACGGCACGCCTACCGCGCGCGCCGTCCTTCGCACCGGCGATATGGTCGGCGTCGGACGTGTGACGTTTACGGTTCAGGAAGACTAGGTCAGGAACGGATTCGTTCGGCGTTCCTCGCCGATCGTCGTGTCGGGTCCGTGGCCCGAGTGCACGATGGTTGAGTCGGGGTACGCGAACAGTACGTTCCTGATTGACGCGATCAACGTATCGAAATCCCCGCCTGGCAGATCCGTACGACCGATCGAACCCGCGAACAGCGTATCCCCGACAAACAGTTCACGTGCGGACTGCCCCTGTCGTCCGATGGCCAGAACCACCCCGCCGGGACAATGACCGGGCGTGTGTCCGACCTCCACCTTCAGGTGGCCGAACGTAAACGTCTGCCCTGGTCCGTAGAAGTGATCGGGCGGCGGGGGCTGCTCCGCCTGCATCCCGAACATCTTCGCCTGCTCCGAGGTACGTTCATAGAGAAACAGGTCGTCGGGGTGGAGCCATACGTCCACACCGAGCGTGTGCTTCGCGGGTCCAACGCCGGTGACGTGATCAAGGTGCGCATGCGTGAGCAGGATCATCTTCACATTCACTCCCTCACGTTTGACAATCGCCAACTGCTCCCGCACATCGTCTCCCGGATCGATCACGATGGCGTCGCGGGTGTCCTCGCACGCCACGACGTATCCGTTTTTGTGGAAGGGGGGCGCGGCGGTGGTCCAGATGTGCATAATTTGATTATGAACCGTGCGGACGTTGAAGCAGCAGCCCGAAGGCTTCGCGTCTGCCGGACGCCCCTTCTAAAGTCAGCATGGCTGTCGGATCGGTGCCAGGCAGAGGTCTGGATCAAACTCGAGTCGGTGCAGCCGGGCGGGTCGTTCAAGATTCGCGGGGCCTACAACGCATTGATGCGGCTCAAGGCCACTCGGCCCGAGGTGACCTCGGTGGTGACAGCGTCGGCAGGCAATCATGGAGTGGCCATGTCGATCGCGGCCCGCGAACTGGGCATTGCACTTCGGGTGCACGTGCCGAAGACGGCGCCGGACGCCAAAAAAAAGACCCTCGCGGCCAACGGGGCAGAGCTCATCGAACAGGCCAGCTACGACGAAGCCGAGCGGCTCGCGCGCGAGGACGCGACGGCGACCGGCACCGTGTATATATCGCCGTACAACCATCCGGATGTGATCGCCGGGGCCGGAACTGTTGCCCTCGAGATGCTCGAGGACGAACCCGGGCTTGACGCCATTGTGGTCCCCCTCGGTGGCGGCGGCTTACTGGCGGGGGCCGGCCTGGTCACGCAGGAACATCCCCGGAAGGTGCGGCTGATTGGAGCCGAGGCGGAAGCCTCGCCGGTGTTTACCGCGGCGCTGGCCAACGGTGAAATCACAACGGTGCAGGTGCATCAGACCCTCGCAGACGGCCTCGCGGGCAACTTGGAGCCCGGCAGCATGACCTTTGCGATGGTAAGCGACCTGGTGGACGCGGTCGTCCTTGTCGCGGAGTCTTCGATCGAGACGGCGATGCGTTCGCTGGTGTGGCGCGAGCGCCTCGTCACCGAGGGGGCGGGCGCCACCGGTGTCGCCGCGCTGCTCCAAGGTGGACTCGGACTCGAAGGCTCTCGCGTCGGTGTGATGGTCACGGGCCGCAACGTCGACGAAGCGGTGCTGCGGCGGATCCTTGCGTAGCCTGATCGAGCTTGTTCGCTCAAACCGGAATTTCCGGTTCCTCTGGTTCGGCCAAATCGTCAGTCAACTCGGCGACTGGTTCAACACGGTAGCCATTTTCGCGCTCATTTTTGAACTGACCGGGTCAGCGACTGCCGTGGCCATATTGATGGTCCTGCAGGTGCTGCCCGTCGCCATCGTTGGTCCCGCGGCGGGCGTGATGGTGGATCGATTTGATCGTCGCAAGATCATGATCGCGGCAGATCTGATCCGCGGCTGCGCGGTGCTTGGGCTGCTCTTCGTGCGCACGCCGGAGACCGTCTGGTTCGCGTATGTCGTCACCGCGATTCAGGTATCGGCGAGCGGCTTTTTTGAACCCGCGCGATCGTCCACCGTGCCAATGATCGTTGCGCGCGAACGGCTGGTCGCCGCCAACGCCATTTCGACCGGCACGTGGTCGGCAATGCTCGCCATTGGCGCTTCGCTCGGAGGGCTCGTCGCGGCCACGCTCGGGCGGGATGCCGCCTTCATCATTAACGCCGCGTCGTTTTTTCTCTCCGCTGTCTTCCTCTGGCAACTGCGCATCCCGGCGCGCCCGGAGAGTGCCCGGGCCTCGGCCGGGCTCACGGGCCTGCTCGAAGGGCTCGCCTACATGCGCGCACACAAGGAGGTCGCGCGCATAGCGCTGGTGAAAGGCGGATGGGCCTTGGTCGGAGGGGCACTCTTGCTACTGACCGTGTTCGGAGACCGTGTCTTTCGCATCGGCGACTCGAGTGACGCAGGCATAGGCGTGCTCTACGGAGCTCGCGGCATCGGCGCGATGGCCGGATCGCTCATCGTGTCAGTGCTCGCCGCCCGGCAGCGCAATCTCGTCCGGATGATCGGACCCTCGTATTTGATCGCCGGCGCCTGTTATGCGTCCATCGCGATCGCGCCGACGATCTGGGTTGCCGCACTCGCTGTGATTGCCGCGCATGTCTTCGGCTCGATCCTCTGGGTGTCGAGCAACGTTCTCCTGCAGATGAACGTTCCGGACAAATTCCGCGGCCGCGTCTTCTCCGCCGAACTCTTCGCGCTCGCAGTCGTGCAGTCCGTCGTCTCTTACATCACCGCCACAGCGCTCGACGTCTTCCACTTCTCACCGCACGTGCTTGTGGCGATCGTGGGCTTCTCCCTGTGGGCTCCTGGACTTTATTGGCTCCTGGCCAGGCCGACCACCTTGCTGAACTCCTGTCACGGACGTAAGGTAGAGCCATGAAGGTCCTCCTCGAACTCGAATCAGCTCACGTCGCGCGCCTGCATCAGGAAGCGAGCCGGCCCGGGATTTCTCGGCCCGAGCTGGCGCAGGCTGCGGTGGTCGACCCGGCCCCGAGGGTTGGTGTTCGTGTGTGAGCACACAGCCGACGCCGCGTACCAGGGAGTGCCTGGCGCGTACAGCGAGGAAGCGGCGCGGGCCCTGCTTGGCGCCGGCGCCGCGCTGCTGCCGCGCCCCACCCTCGACGCGACCTTCACAGCCGTCGCAACCGGCGACGCGCGACATGCCGTCATCCCCGTCGAGAACTGCCTCACTGGCGCCGTGCCAAACGCGTACGAGCTGCTCTTCTCGCACGACCTGCGGGCGATCGCCGAGACCCGGGTCCGTATCGACCACGTGCTGGCGGCGCCTCCAGGCCTGCGGCTCGACGAGATCACCCGTGTGCTGTCGCATCCTGTGGCCCTCGCGCAGTGCCGGCGGTTCTTCGCGGCGCACCCCCGTATCGAACCCGTCGCGGTCTTCGACACCGCAGGCGCCGTGGAGATGGTCGTGCGCGGCGCGGACGGTCGAAGTGCCGCGCTGGCGTCGCGGCGTAGCGCCGGTCTGTACGGAGCCGTGATCGTCGCCGAGCAGTTTCAGGATCACGCGGAGAACTGGACGCGGTTCCTGCTTGTTGCGCCTGAGGGCGAGGAGATCGATACCGTGGGCGGGCTCAAGGCGCTGCTTACGTTTGGCCTGCCGCATGTACCGGGAGCCCTGCAGACCGCGCTGGATCCGCTCGCCAGGGCCGGCCTAAACCTCACGCGCATCGAGAGCCAGCCGGTTCACGGACAGCCGTTCGAATACCGATTCATCGTCGAGGTCACGGCTCCGGCAGGGCTCGACCTGCGCGAGGCACTCGCAAGATTGGGGGACGTGACGGTCGAGCTCAAGGTCTTCGGCGCGTATGCGTACGGCGGGAACTGAGCGCGAGAATAGCGAGCTTCTCGAACGTGCCGCCCCGCTGAAAAAGGCGCAGGGCGGGAGCCAAGACCCGCCCTGCGCGCCGACGACGATACCGCGGCCGCTGGCCCGCGGCTGAGGTTAGAACTCGACCCGCACGCCGATCTGCGCTTTGCGCGGCGAGTAGCTGGTGCTGTACGCCGTCAGCAACAGGAACTGCGCCGAGGCCTGGTTGCCAGTCGGGTTGTCGAAGTTGGTGCGGTTGGTCAGGTTGAACAAGTCCGCCGAGACTTCCAGCTTGCGCTGGCCGCCGACACGGAAGCCGTAGCCGACGCGCATATCCAGGCCGAAGAAGCCTGGGCCATATGCCCCGTTACGCTGGGACTTGTAGTTGCTTACCGTGTAGGCGTTATTGCCGCTGCCTTGATAGTCACCCGCGGGCAGGGGTTCGGCCTGTATGCCATTGAGGTCGGGATCGACGTTGGCGTTGATCAGCGAGAACGGCCGTCCGCTCAGCGCCCGCGCCACCCAGCTGATGTTGAGGCCGCCGGTCCGTGGGATCAGCGCGGTGCCGCTGACGGTCAGGTTGTGACGGTTGTCGAAGTCGGTGGGACCCTCGTTCAAGTCGAGCCGCAGGTCGTTACGCAGTTGGAAGTTGCTGGCCGGCGCGCCGTTGCCGGAGGTGTTGCCGTCCGACTTGGCCAGCGTGTACGAGATCTGCGCGCTGTAGTTGTTACTGAAGCGCTTCTTCAGCTGCAGCATCAGCGCGTTGTAGTTAAGCTCGCCGACGTTGACGGGCTGCAGGACATTGGCGATGAACGGTGCGAAGCCCGGATACTTGCGGGCCAACTCAGCCACCGCGGCCGTCAGGTCGGCGCTGGGGACGCGGGTCAGCTGCGAGGCCGCGACCGTTGCGTTCGAGCGCACCTGCGGGTTGAGATTGCGCTGCATCAGCAGGTCGCGCCCGCGCGAGTAGATGTAATCGGCACTGACGCTGATATCCGCCCGCAACTGCCGTTCATAGCCGATGCTGACTTCGTCGGTGTATGGGGTTCGGCGGTCGGGGTTGTCCCAGTTGGCGCCGGTGTTGCGCAACCGCTGGCCGCCCGGGTACAGCTGGTCGAGCAGCGATCGGTTGAGGACCGGTCCGTTCACCAGGAACGGATCGGTCGGCAACCGGCCGTTGCGCGGGCCGTTGTCGGCGGCCGCGGACGGAAAGCTGACGAGGAACGAGCTGGTGAAGGGGGTGCCGGTGTAGAGGCCGCCAATCACCTCGAAGTGGGTCTTGTCATAGAAACGGCCAACGCCAATGCGGACCACGCTTTTGCCGCCGATGTCGTACGTGAACCCGAGCCGTGGCGCAATGTTGTTCTTGTCCACCGGGTGCTCGTCGACCAGCGGATCGTCGTCTTCGTCCGGGAACGGAATCAGCTCGAGGTCGTAGCGGGCGCCAAGGTTCAGGGTCACGCCGTTACCGAGCCGCCACTTGTCCTGGACGAAGCCTGACACGTAGTGCGCCCTCTGGTAGAACACGTTGGGGCCGCCAACGCGCACCGTCAGCCGATCGGGATAGGTCGACGGCACGGCCGGATTGAAGGCGACGTTGCTGCGCTGGAACTGGAAGGTACCGTTGAGATTGCCCTGGTTGGTGTTGTAAGCGACGGAGTAGGCGTACTGCGCACCGATCTTCAGGTCGTGGTCGCCACCCTTGCCGGGGATAAACCACGCCAGCGTGTTCTCCACCTGAATGCCGTCGTTGATGCGCGCCTGCGCGACGCTGTTCTGCTGATCGGTATAGTCCTGGAACTGCAGCGTGACCGGGCACTTGGTCATGTCGCGGCCGTTGGTGTTGAAGCAGTTGTTGGCGAAGCTCACGTTCTCACGGGTCCAGGTCAGGCGGAAGGTGTTGACCTTGGTGTTGGACAGCACCATGTTGAGGTTCCCCGACAACGTCTGGTCGACGTCCGATTCCTCACGCCCCGCCGCCGGCGTGACCGCGCCGATGATCTGGTTGACCTGGGGTGATGCCTCGCGGAGCCAGCGCACGCTGTAGGTGGCCGTGTTGCTGACCTGGTGATCGCCGCGGATGATGGTGTTCCACACCCGGTCGCGGGTCAGCTGCGTGCCGTTGAGGTCGGGGCGGGCCGGAATGTTGATAGCGTTGGGCCGGTCGATCGCGAAGCGCTCGACGCTGCCGAAGAAGTGGATCTTGTTCTTCACGATCGGGCCGCCGTAAGTGCCACCCCAGCGCTGGTACTTGGTTTCCGGCTTCGGCAGGTTGTTCCGCCTGGCGAAGAAGTGGTTGGTCGTCAGGGCGGTGTTCTGAACAAACCCAAACGCCACCCCGCGGAAGTTGTTGGTGCCGGCCTTGGTCACCGCGTTGATGACGGCGCCCGACGTGCGGCCGTGCTGCGCGTCGTACTGGCCGGTGATCACCTGGAACTCCTGGATTGCCTCGATCGGCGTGCGCGCCTGCGAGCCCGCCCGCTGCCCGATCACGTCGTCGTTATTGTTGCCACCGTCGAGCATGAAGTTGTTGTTGCGGGGATCCTGGCCGTTGGTCGAAAGTGAGTCGCTACCGAATGACTCGGTTGATACCGAGGGGACGATGCCGGGCAGCAGCCCGACAAAGCCGATGATGTTGCCGTTCACGCTGGGTAGCTTCACCAGCGTGTCGCTGGTGATGTTGCCGCCCAGTTCCTTCGATGTGAGGTCGACGATCGGCGAGACGGCGGTCACATTGACGGTCTCTTCGAGTCCGCCCACCGACAAGTTGACGTCGATGCTGGTGGTCTTGCCGACCTCGAGCCGCAGGCCCTGGCGGTCGAACTTCTTGAAGCCCTGTAACTCCGCGGTGGCGCGATAGGTGCCCGGGACGAGGCCGCTGGCAATGAACGAGCCGTCGTCACTGGAAACGGTTTCGCGGAACATGCCGGTCGCCTGGTTGGTGACTGTGATGGTCACGCCGGGGAGGACCGCGCCCTGGTCATCGACGACCCGGCCGCGCAGTTCAGAGGTGCCTTGCTGGGCCGCCGCCACCGTTGCCGTCAGCAACAATACCGCCAGCCAATTCCACATTCGTGATCTCATCTATATCCTCCAGGAGTACAACCGAACAACAACCGAGACTGACCCGCTACTTCACGCCGACGCCGAGCATCTCACCGCGGAGCAACGCCTCTTTCATGCGACCGCTGCCGCAGTCGAGGTGGTCCTCCATCAATGCCTTGGCGGCCGCCGGGTCATGACGGGCGATGGCGTCGACAATCTCCCGGTGCGCCTCGGTGGCGCCCGCCTGGAACTGTCCGGGGCTCGCGCCCAGTGAGATAAAACGATCGATTTGCCCGAGGCAGCGCTCGATGAGCTCGGTGGCCAGCGTGTTGCGGGCGACCCGGGCGATTGCGAGGTGGAATCGGGCATTGGCCTTTTCCACCGCCCGGTAGTCCATCGAGGGCAGTTCGGCCAACTCGCGTAACAGTCCGATGTCGTCCAGCGTCGCCAGTTCGGCGGCGCGGGCCGCGGCGGCGCCTTCGAGCAGGCGGCGCACGTCGAAGTTGTCGTGGACGGTCTGCACGGTCACGCGGGCGACGAAATAGCCACGGCCCTGGATGCGATCGAGATACCCCTCTTGCCAGAGGCGCGACAGGCCTTCGCGGATTGGAGTGCGCGACATGCCGTGGCTTCCGGCCAGCACCGGTTCCGAGAGCGGCGCACCTGGCGGGCAGCGCCCGTCAATGATGGCGGCCTTTATGCGGGCGTAGGCACGATCAACTTGAGAGGTATCAGGCAGAATACAGTCAGTATACAGCAAGGCAGACCTCGATCTCGGCAGACGTAGGTGTCCTGTAGCATAAATGTGCTACTTTCCGGTCATGACCAAGGAACTCACGTTGAGGCAGGCAGGCGGGTCTGTGAGTGCCACGCTGCCCAAGGACATGGCCGCTCGGCTGCGATTTGCGGCTGGTGATCGTGTGCTCGCCGTGGAGACCGACCAGGGGATCCTGCTGACGCCGTTTGATCCCGACGCCGAGGCTGCACTCGAGGCTGCCGCGAAGGTCGCCAAGAAATTCCGTGGAGCCCTCCGCGAACTGGCGAAGTAGTGGCCGCTGATTCACAGCAAGAGCCGAGGTGGCTCAGTCGTATCGTCGTGGACGCCATTCACCACGACCAGCTCCGGGAACACGGTGGGCTCCCAGGCGTGCGCGACGAGAACGTCCTTGAGTCGGCCCTCGCCCGCCCGAAGCAGAAGTGGCACTACGACCCGGAGGCGGATCTGCCGTCCCTCGCGGCCGCGTACGCGTTTGGCCTCGTGAAGAACCACCCGTATCGCGATGGCAACAAGCGGATTGGTTTCCTCGCCATGGCGACGTTTATCGACGTCAACGGCTACGAGCTCGACGCCACCGACGCCGACGTGGTCACCGCGATCATTGCCCTGGCATCCGGGTCCCACTCCGGGTCCACGTTGACGGACTGGATCAGGCAGCACGCCCGTCGGGCGTGAGTCAGTCCGCCGTCTCCGATTGCGATACGATGCAGCCATGCCCGTGTCGCCCGCCGTGGTTGCCAGGATTGCGCAGCAGCCTGGACTCCGGCTCCTCGTGCTCCATGGCTCGCGCGCGAGAGGCGACACGCATGCGCGGTCCGATTGGGATTTCGCCTATATGGCGACACGCGGGTTCGACGTCGACGGCCTGCTGGCCGTGCTGGTCGAGAGTCTCGGAGCAGACCGAGTGGACCTGGCGGATCTGGACCACGCGGGGGCGCTGCTCCGACATCGGGTGGCCACGCACGGGCGAGCCCTTTACGAAGAGGCACCGGGTACATTCCAGACATTTCAAATCGAGGCTGCGCGCGTGTGGTGCGACCTCGTCCCGGTGCTTCAACCGGCGTACGCGAGGGTGTTGGACGCCCTCCCGCAATGAGTCCGGTCGACCGAGCAGTATTGGCGGAGCGGCCGCCCGGACACGTCGATGAGTGCGTCGCCGCCTCCGATGCCTCGGATGCGGTCATCCTGCATCTCTGGCAGGCGACGCAGATCGTGATTGACCTTGCCGTGGCGGTCTGCGTCGCGACCGGCGCAGGCACGCCGCAGACCTATGCCGATGCGTTTCACCACCCCGGAACAGCACCCGGCTGATGTCCGCGATCAGCGCGTCGCTGACGTTGCGAGCGCCAGTGACCTGCCGATGCTTCGACAGGCCGGCCTTGGGAGTGCGTTTCGCGCCAAACTCCTCGTGCGAGAAGGCGCGCGGCAGTCGACCACCAACGAGGTATAGATTCGCGACAGCCGTGGCCATGTTCAGTCAACTGGGTGAAGCACGTCCCGGACCTTTTGGAGGAGGAGATTCGGCGTAAACGGCTTCTGGAGCACCGCCGAGCCCCGCAGAAGGCCGTGCTGTGCAGTGTCGTCATCGATGTACCCAGTCGTGAAGAGCACTCTCACGCCGGGCCGGCGCGCGCGAACGCGTTCGGCAAGCGCAGGGCCGCTCAGCCCCGGCATCACGACGTCCGTCAGGAGCAGATGGATCTCCCCTGTGTGCTGTGCCTCGATGCGTTCGGCTTCGTCGCCATCCCGCGCGGGGAGCACGCGGTACCTGCCGCGCTCGAGGGTCCGGCGCGCGAGATCGCGCAAGGCGTCGTTGTCCTCAACGAGAAGCACTGTCTCGTCCCCGGCCGGTGGCTCCGCGGACGCGAGTTCGGGCGTCTTCGGCACGTCCCGAGCCATCGGCAGGTGCGTCAGAAACGCGGCGCCCTGTCCGGGCGCACTTTCGACCTGGATGTAGCCTCCCGCCTTTTTCACAATGCTGTGAACCGTCGACAGCCCCAGCCCGGTGCCGTGGCGCTTCGTGGTAAAGAACGCGTCGAACAGACGCGCCTGCACGTCCGTCGGAATCCCCATCCCGGTGTCGGCGATCTTCAGCATCACGTACGGTCCTGGCACCACACCGACTCGCGCTGCGCGATCTTCATCGAGTGTCACATGGGACGTTTCGATCGTCAGCGCCCCGCCCGACGGCATCGCGTCACGGGCATTGACCGCGAGGTTCAGCAGCACCTGTTCGATCTGGCCAGGATCGGCCGTGACACAGACGCGCTGTGGGTCCAGCCGGAGTGTCAACCTGATGTGCTCGCCGATGAGGCGCTGAAGTATGTTGGCGACGTGACGCACGACGTCGTTCAGATCCAGGACCCGCGGTTCGAGGATCTGTTGACGGCTGAACGCAAGCAACTGACGCGTCAGGGACGCCGCGCTTTCACCGGCTTTTCGGATCTCCTGTATGTCTGCGCACACGGGACTGTCGGCGTCGAGTGCCTCGAGAGCGAAGTCGCAATATCCCAGAATGGGAGTGATCAGATTGTTGAAATCATGCGCGACACCGCCGGCCAACCGGCCGACGATCTCCATTTTTTGAAGCTGGCGGATCTGTTCTTCAAAATCCTTCCGCTGCGTGATATCGAACAGCGTGCCTTCGAACGACACCATCGCGCCACTCTGGTCGCGGGCGGCCCGCACGCTTTCCAGGACGGTGACACTGCCACCATCCGGCCGTCGCAGCAGCACCTCGAGGTTCCGCACCTCGCCGGTCTCGGCCAGCGCCGTCGCCATGTGCGTCCACTCATCAGGATTGACGTGGAGATCGCGCATATTGGCGCCGGTGATCTCTTCCGCGGACTCGTGTCCCAGGAGCTGCGCACACGCGCGGTTTGCCAACAGGATGCGGCCGTCCGGCGTGCTTTGGTACACACCCTCGAGCACGTTGTCGAACAGCGCCCGAAAGTTCGCCTCAGACTTGCGCAGCGCTTCCACGATCTGGCGGCGCTCCTCGGCCAATCGCACGAGGTCCTGCTCGCGGGCCTTCAGGCCGCTCACGCGTGCGCCGTGCAGCCCGCCAACGATCAGCATCACGCCGCCCACGCACAGAACGTAGAACGCAGGCGTCTGAGTAAAATGTGGCGCCAGGCGCACCGCGACAGCCGACCCCGTGTCGTTCCATACGGCGCCGTCATAACTCACACCGACGAGAAAACGATAATCGCCCGGAGGGATATTCGTATAGTACGCCGCACGGCGATGGTCAGCCTCGATCCAATTGGGATCGTAGCCTTCGAGGCGATACCTGAATCGGATATTCGCCGGTCGGAGGAAGCTGGGCGAGGTGTAGCGAAATTCGAGGCTGCGCACGCCGGGCGCGCCCACCACCTGCACGCGTGGATCTCTGGCGTCTCGATCGACCAGCACCTCCTCGACAATCGCCGGTTGTGGCGGCCGGTTCGAGATCAACCGATCGGGATCCACCAGCACGACGCCCTTGATCGACGGAAACCACAGGCGGCCATCGAGCGCCCGCCACCCTGCGGGCTGAATGCCCCCATTGGCCTCGCTGGAGCGCATGCCGTCGGCCTCGCCGTACGACACGATCGGGATCTGGGTCGCTGTTCCGGCGTCGAACGCCTCAAGGTCGCGCTTCAGCAGCCGGAACAGGCCGCGGCTTCCACTCATCCAGAGGTGACCGGCCGTGTCCTCGATGACGCGGTAGACGATGTCATCGAATAACCCCTCTCGCGTCGTGTATGCGGAAAAGCGTCCATTCCGGAACCGGACCAGTCCGCTTCCATTCGTGCCCAGCCACAGGGTTCCATCCGTGTCTTCGGAGATGGTCCAGACGACGCTGTTCGGCAGCCCCTCCTCGGGTGAGTAGGTTCGGAAGCGTCCATTCTCAAAGACACTGAGGCCGCCGCCCTGGGTACCGACCCAGATGCGCCCATCCCGGGCTTCCAGAATTGCGACGATGATCTCACTGCGTAAACCGTCTGTCGTGGTGTATGTGGTCGTTGCGCCGGCCGCAACACGCTTGATGCCCGTTCGCGTTCCGACCCAGAGATCACCCCGGCGATCCTCCAGGAGCGCCAGCACGGGCTCGTCGAGCAGGCCGACCTCGCGCCCAAGGTGCTCAAACCGTCCATCTCGAAATCGATCGACACCCGCGCGTGTGCCGAGCCACATGCCGCCATCGCGTGCCGGCGCGAGCGACAGCACGATGCCGCTGGAGAGGCCGTGTTTGGTCGAGTAGGCAGACCACCGGCCGTCGTGAAGGCGATTCACACCGCCGCCATACGTCGCCACCCAGAGGTCCCCGTCAGCGTCAGCGGCGACACCGAGGGCGATATCGTGCGAGAGGCCCTCAGGAACGCCATACGTGATCAGCTGTGAGACCCCCAGGCGATTCAACCCACCAGTGTTGGTCCCAATCCAGAGGCTGCCTTCTTCGTCCTCGAAGATCGTTCGTACGTCAGTGTCTGAGAGCTGCCGGCGGTCGAAGTGCGTGATCCGCCCCTCAACCATCCGGTGGAGTCCGCCGTCCACCGTGCCGATCCACAACGTGCCTGCGCGATCCTCGAAGACGCTCCGGATGAAACTGCTCGTGAGTCCGTCCTTGGTGGTGTACGACGTGAAGCGGCCGTCTCGAAAACGGGAAAGACCCCCCGCCGTGCTGATCCAGATGCTGCCGTCGCGGCCCGTATACACGGCACGCACATCGTCAGATGGCAGTCCGTTGCGGACCCGATAGGTGTCAAATCGCCCGTTGATCAACCGGCTGACACCAGACTGCGTGCTGATCCACAACGCCCCGGCGGCATCCTGGGTAATGCCAGTGACATCGTTATCCGCGAGACCATCACTCTCGGTATACGTCTTGAATCGGCCAGCCTCGAGACGGCTCAGGCCGCCACCCGTTCCGACCCACAGCACGCCGCCGACGTCCTCGTAGATCGCGGAGACAACCTGATTCGGAAGGCCGTGTTCGGCACCGAAGACCACAAAGCGGCCGTTGTTCCACTGGAGGAGGCCCCCGCCGGCTGTGCCGACCCAGAGCTGTCCGCGCCGATCCGTGTACAGCGCCTGGATGTCGTTCGTGCGCAGCGCGGGCGTGGAGGTCGTGTTGATTACCGTGAAGCGAACCCCGTCGAAGCGCACCAATCCGTCCTGCGTCGCGACCCACAAGTAGCGGTCGCGCGTCTGGGCGATCGCCATGACAGTGTTTTGAGGCAGACCGTCGGCACGCTGCCAGACATTGTGGGTGTACTGCGCGACGGGCTCACCGGGATCCGGAGGAGGCGAGACGGGCTGCGCGGAGGCAGAAACGCTCGCGGCCAGAAGGGGCAGGCACGCGAACTGGAGTGCGCGGCGAAGCGAATTCGCGTGCACGCCGGCCACTTTCATGCCGACCACTCCTGACCTGTCACGTCGTGCTGAAAGGGCGTGGGCCGAGCGTCCGTATGTGGCGGGTGTTTCCGGGGCATCAATAACATCGAATCATCAGATTGAGGACCGATCAGCGTGGCCGGACTTGCCTGTCCCCACGGCCTCGCGCAGTGTAGCTGAGGGTGCTGGCGGTGGCAAACCACATCGCGAGGGGGGTGAGGTGGTTTACCATTTCACGCATGGCCAAATACGTTGATGGTTTCCTGATTCCGATCCCGACCAAGAATCTTGCCGCGTACAAGAAGCTCGCCAAGAAGGCGAACAAAGTGTGGCTCGATCACGGCGCGCTTGCGTATTTCGAGACGACCGGCGACGAAATGAGCGTCAAAGGTGTCGGATCGTTCGCCAAGATTTCGAAGACGAAGCGGAATGAGACCGTGATCCTGTCCTGGATTGTCTATAAGTCGAAGGCGCACAGGAATGCGGTGAACAAGAAGGTACTCGCCGACCCTCGCATCGCCGATTTTGATCCGGCGATCATGCCCTTCGACTCGAAGAAGATGGTCTACGGCGGATTCCAGGTGCTGGTCGAGGGAAATGCGACGTCGTGAAAGCGCGCGCGAGCGGCAGGGTTAACCCAGCTCGAAGAAATCAACCTTGCCGGTCTCAAGTGAGTATTCGGCACCCACGATGAGCAGACCGTCGTTCTGGATCAGGTTTTCGAGAATCTCGGATCCGTGTCGCAGCTGGTTGACCGACATTCGGATATTCGCGCGGCCGGCTTCACGGAGCAGCTCCTCCGGGCGGTCGCGGAGATTGGTGGCGAGCAGGGGCTCCACTGACGGCCTGACGCGATCGACGATCGACCGCAGATGTTTTGACTGATCGAGCAGTGGGCGCTTCAGCTCGTCCACGGTCACACTGATAGCGCCGCACTGGGTATGCCCCAGCACCACCACAAGGCGTGTGCTGAACTGCGCGGCCGCAAATTCAACGCTCCCTACCTGCGATGGCGCCACGATGTTGCCGGCGACACGGATCACAAACAGGTCGCCCAACCCCTGGTCAAAGATGATCTCGGCGGGGACCCGGGAGTCCGAGCATCCGAGGATGATGGCAAATGGCTCCTGACCGTCGGCCACCGCGCTTCGGCGCGCTTTGTTGGTCAGCGCTTCACTGTCTCTGCCATCATCACAAAACCGGCGGTTGCCTTCGCTGAGTCGTTCGAGAGCTTCAATCGCGGGAATCATAGGCGCCCGCAAGTATCGCATGGGCGGTAGAATCTCTGTGGCATGTCCACAATCGCCATCCTTGGAGCCGGGCCCATCGGCGCCGGAATTGCGCACACCCTCGCACGTCGGTCGAGGGTGCGCGA
This sequence comes from Vicinamibacterales bacterium, assembly GCA_046590915.1. Taxonomy (GTDB): domain Bacteria; phylum Acidobacteriota; class Vicinamibacteria; order Vicinamibacterales; family SCN-69-37; genus SYFT01. The sequence continues at coordinate 23,006 of JBKJTD010000412.1, read as the reverse complement.
TATCCGCCTGATTGATGCGGCCACCTCAGTCGCGGCCGGCAAGGCACTGGACATCCGGCAGACCGGGCCCGTGGAGGGCTACGACACGCGCCTATCGGGCATCGCCGATCCATTGGCGGCAGTCGGCGCCAACGTCATTGTTATCGCGGACACCCACGCCAACGGCGAGTGGGAAGGCGACGCGGGGCTCGCGCTGATCCGCCAACTCGTGGCTGCGGGCGCATCAGGGCCGTTTGTTTTTGCCGGTACCAAACAGACCTGGCTGATCGAAGCGGTAGTCCGGGAACTGGATGTCTCACCTGACCGGGTCGTCGGCACGGCGGCTGCAGCGATGGTCACCGCTGCGAGAGGCCTGGCCGCACTTGAAATCAACGGTTCAGGTGTCGATGTGTCACTGACGGTTGCCGGCAGACCGCCGGCGCTGACGGTGGCGTGGTCGTCGGCGACTGCGGGAGGCTCGTTCCTGACCGACCGCATCCCGGCGCACCGGCTCCTGGCCATTTCGCAGCAGCTCAAAGTACTCGGGCCTGCGGGGCCGAACGCGATTGCGACAGCCACCGCGCCGGTCATCGAGGGTTTAATCTCCGGGACGCGGCGGGACACACCGGGCGTGACCGTACTTGCCGGTGAGTTCGAGCTGCGTGGAGTGGCTTGCCTCTTGCCGCTTACACTTGGCAATGGGCGAATCCTGTCGCGCATTGTGCCCAGCCTGAGTCCGGTCGAACGGACCGACATCGTGAATTCACTTCGATGATTCTTCGGAGCCGTCGGGCTTCAGCCCGGCTCTCCATCTGAACTCCGATCGAACACTGAGACAAAAGCGGACGTCACGGCATCTTCCACATCAGACATCGGCACCGGGCGGCCGAGTTCCTGCTCGATTGATGTCACGTCTCTGTCGGCGATCCCGCATGGAACGATGAGTCGGAAATGGCGCAGGTCGGTGGCGACGTTCAGCGCAAAGCCGTGGCTGGTGATCCAGCGGCTGATCCGCACACCGATGGCGGCGATCTTCTTTTCACGACCGGACTCACCTACCCACACGCCAGACAAACCCTTCACGCGTGTGCCGACCATTCCGAAATTCGCAATGGCGCGTATGAGCACTTCCTCCAGATCGCGGACGTAGACGTGCACGTCGCAGCGGTCAGGTTTCAGATCGATGATGGGATACCCGATGAGCTGGCCAGGGCCGTGATAGGTGACGTCACCACCACGGCCAGTCTCATGAACCGTCACACCTTGCCGCGCGAGTTCTTCCTCGGACGCAATGATGTGATTGGGCCCCTGCCGCGTCTTCACGCCACGCGTGATGACGGGTGGATGTTCGAGGAGCAACAGCGTGTCGCCGACGCGGCCAGTCCTGCGATCGTCGACGAGCGACGCCTGAAGCGTCAGCGCGGCGGCGTAGTCAACCGTGCCGAGCCTTTGGACCGTCACAGCACTGGAACCCGGGACCGTGGACCCTGAAGGACCCTGGACCACAAGCGCCTCCTAGATCCAGCTTTCTTCAAAGTCCTGGAGGCGTTCTTTGAGTGCCTGAAGGAAGCGCCCTGCATCGGCCCCGTCGATCAGACGATGGTCGTAGCCCAGGGTGAGGTAACACATCGGGCGGACGGCGATCATGTCGTCAACCACTACGACACGCTTGTCGACACTGCCGACACCAAGAATGGCGACCTGCGGCTGGCTGATGACCGGCAGGCCAAACACCGCGCCGAAGATCCCTGGGTTGGTGATGGTGAACGTGCCCCCCTGCACTTCTTCAGGCTTGAGATGCTTGCTTCTGGCACGACCGGAGAGATCCTGAATCGCGCGCGCGATCCCGAGCATGTTTTTTTCGTCCGCGTTCTTGATGACTGGAACAATGAGGCCGGCATCCAGCGCGACGGCGATGCCGAGATTGATGTCCTTCTTGTAGATGATGTTGTCGCCGTCAATCGATGCGTTCGAGAACGGGAACTGGCGGATGACGTCCACGGTCGCCTTCGCGATGAATGCGGTGTAGGTCAATTTCACGCCGATGGCTTCGAATTCGGCCTTTTTCCTTTTGCGAATTTCGTCGATGCGGCCAAAGTCCACTTCGTACGCCGAGTACACGTGCGGCGATGTGCGCAGGCTCATCACCATGTGGTCGGCGATCTTCCTTCGCATTACGCCCATCGGTTCGATCCGGACGTTTTCGCCTGGGGGGAACGGCTTCGCTGTAGGTGGCGTGGGTGGCGTGGGTGGCGTAGGCGAAGTCCGCAGTAGCTCCGTAGGAGCGGAGGCGGATGGCGTGGGTGACGCTGCAGTTGCTACGCCTGAAGCGATCTGAGATTCGATGTCTTTCTTGGTCACTCGGCCGGAGATGCCTGTGCCGATCAGCTTGCTGATGTCGATGCCGTGTTCCTTCGCGATGTTCCGGACCACAGGCGACGACTTGGTGCGCAGCCGCGCTTCAAGTGCGCTGGAGGGATCGGCCGGCGCCACGGGGGCCACTTCATCGGCCCACGCCGACGTCTCCGGCGCTGTTGTTCCAGCCACGTTGCCGTCTGGCCCAGAGACCGACGCTTGACCTCCCGACGCCGCCGGCTCAGTTGGCGCCGAGGCTGCCGGGACGGAGCTTGCCGATGCGGCCGGCTTCTCTCCGGCCGCGCCAATCAATGCCACCACGCTGTTGATCGGAACGGTCTCGCCTTCCTTGACGTGGATCTCAAGCAGTACGCCGGCGCCAGGCGCTGGAATCTCCGCATCGACCTTGTCGGTCGAGATTTCGAACAACGGCTCGTCCTTGTCGACGTTGTCTCCGACCTTCTTGATCCAGCGGACGACGGTGCCCTCTGCAATTGACTCGCCCATCTGGGGCATCGTGACTTCGATGGCCATTCTCTACTCCGATTACATGTGAATCGCAGCGCCGTGCACAGCGTGCGCCGCTTCGCCCACCGCTTCCGACATCGTCGGATGCGCGTGGATCGTGCGGATGAGTTCTTCAACGGTCGCTTCTAGACGCAGCGCGACACCGGCTTCGGCCACCAGTTCAGTGGCGCGGGGCCCGATCATGTGCACGCCGAGAATTTCGTCGTACTTCTTCTCCGCGACGATCTTCACGAAGCCTTCGGTTTCGTTCGCGATCTTCGCGCGGCCAAGCACGCCGAACGGGAAGACGCCGACACGCACGTCATACCCGCGCGCGATAGCTTCCTTCTCCGTGAGACCAATGCTGCCAATCTCGGGATCGCAGTAGGTGCAGCCGGGCACCTGGTCGTAATTGATTGGTGTCACGTCTCGGCCGGCGAGACGTTCGGCAAGCAGAATGCCCTCGGCCGACGACAGATGCGCCAGTTGCTGATGCGGCTTTTCGCCCATCGTGATGACATCACCCACCGCGGAGATGCCGGGCACGTTCGTGCGGAACAACGAATCCACTTTGATGTATCCGCGCTCCATCGCGAGACCGACGACATCCGCGCCGAGACCATCGGTCACCGGCCCTCTACCGGTGGCCACGAGCAATTTCTCGACGGTCAACGACACGGCAGGCTCATCACCCTTCTGCATCGTGATGGTCACCTGACCGTCCTTCACCACAGCTGACGTCACTCTGGTTCCGGTCTTGGCGACGATGCCGCGCTTCTTGAACGCCTTCTCGAGTTCAGCGGACACGGCCTCGTCTTCGTTCGGCACGAGGCGTGGCAACAACTCGATGATCGTCACCTCACTCCCGAACCGGCGATAGATCGACGCAAACTCCACGCCCACCGCGCCGCTGCCCATGATGGCCATCGACTTCGGAATCTCAGTCAGGCTGATGGCTTCGTCGCTCGTGATGATGTGCGTGCGGTCGATTTCGATTCCCGGCACGCTGCGCGCGTACGATCCGGTCGCGACAATGATCTCTTTGGCCTGCAGGGTGGTGGAGTGTTCGCCCGTCACGTCAATCCGACCGTTGCCGGCCAGACGCGCGGTGCCCTTCACCCACTCAATCTTGTTTTTCTTGAAAAGGAATTCGACGCCCTTGGTCAGCCCCGTCACCACTTTGGTGCGGCGGGCATTCACGCGGTTCATGTCGATTGACGGCTTGACGTCGCCGAGCACGATGCCCCACTCCTTGGCGTCCTGCGCGATCTTCAACGCATGGGCATGTTCGAGCAGCGCTTTGGTCGGAATACAGCCCCAGTTCAGACATGTGCCGCCTAGTGACGGCTGCCGTTCAACAACCGCCGTCTTGAGGCCCAGCTGCGCGGCGCGAATCGCCGCGACGTATCCGCCGGTGCCCGCGCCGATGACGACAACATCAAACTCCTGTGCCACGAGCACGGTCCTTCCTGCATCAGCCACGGGAGCATGGCCAAGCAAGTTACGTTAACAAAAAAAGACGCCCGTCGGCCAGCACCTCGCTGGCCGGACGGGCGGCAGATTCCTGAGTGAAAAGTGTGCGGCTACTTGCGCGGCAGCACAGCGTCTTTGAGCTGCTTCGCGATTCGCGCCTTGACCACGGTCTTGGCGGGAATCTTGATCGTCTCGCCGGTCGCCGGATTCCGGCCGTCCCGAGCCAGACGATGCTGCACGACGAGTTTGCACATGCCGGGGAGCGTGAACTCGCCGGTCCGTTTCAACTCCTTCTCGGACAACACCAGTAATTCGTCAAAGAGGTCTCGCACCACGGTCCGCTTCATGTCGAACTTGTCAGCGAAGTGGGCGAACAACTCCATCTTGCCCATGCGGCGGGCGTCAGCCATGTTGAGACTCCTATCGTGAAATCGGCGGGTATCGTAGCCCCGTGGCATACGGGTGTCAAACACATCCGCACCCCGTGCTGACTACAATATCAGGATGGCCGCCACGCTTGAGACGTTTCCGAATCCCCGTCCGGACCGCGATTACGAGATTGACACCCGGTGCCCCGAGTTCACTTCGATGTGCCCCAAGACGGGTCTGCCCGACTTTGGGGAGATTCGGATTCAGTACGTCCCGGGCGACACCTGCATCGAGCTCAAGTCCCTGAAGTACTACCTGCTCGACTACCGCAATCAGGGCATTTTTTACGAGGCGGCCACCAATAAGATCCTCGACGACCTGGTCGCCGCTTGCTCGCCGCGGCGGATGACGGTGACGGGGGCGTTCACCGCCCGGGGCGGGATTACGACGACGGTGACGGCGACGCACAAATAACGAGGTCCAAGGGTCCAGGGGTTCGGGGTGCGGCTACACCCCTCCGCCTCCGACGCCGCGCATCACGCCGATCTGCAGCTCGCGGTTGACCTGAACAATGTGCCGGACGGTATGTCCCGAGGCCCATTCACACATCTGGTACACCGACACCGCGGCCCACGGCAGGCGCACGCAGTACCGCGCGAGCGCGGGATCCATCGCCACGATCGCGGGCCTGAAGCGCGCGGCTGACTGGCGCAGTTGCTCAGCGGCGTCCGCCCGTCCAATCCCGGTCGGCGGAATCAGGATCGGCGGCGCCGTCGCGGGCGGAGGCGCGTCCATGTTCCAGGTCGTCTCCGCGTAGTCCGAAATCCCTTCGTACGGCGTGATCGGCCCGCTGCACCCGGCACCTCCCGCCAGGACGCTCCGGAAAACATCATTCGTCAGAGCGATGTGCGCGGCGTGGCCTGCCGGAGTCCATCCGCCAGTTAGGGGCTGCAGCGCGGTGCTTTCCGGCAGCCCGTGCAGGAACGAAAGGAACGCTGCAGTCGCCGCGTCCAGCGCGGTGGCTGCCGCGGTTACCCGCTGTGCATGGTTTACGGACATGAAACCTCCTTGGGGACGACGAGTGGGGCGCATCTTAATTCATAAGGCGGCATCGGCGCGCCATTTCACTCATGGGATAAGATTCCGGCCCGACCCATGGCCCCCGATACCCCTGGCGATCTCGTCCCGCTCGTGTATGACGAATTGCGCCGCCTGCCCCACCATTACATGCGGGCCGAGCGGCCCGACCATGTCCTGCAGACGACGGCGCTCGTCAACGAGACCTACCTGGTGGCGCGCGCATGACCTTCCGCCCCGAGGACTGGCCACGCGTCAGACAGATTTTCGACACGGCTGTCGAGCGCACTGGTGCGCAGCGGATCGAATACATCACGGCCGCGTGCGGTGAGAACCGGGCGTTGCGCGCCCAGGTCGACGCGCTCCTGGCGTCGCACGTAACGGCCGCCGCTTTCCGCGAGCAGCCTCCATCGCTCGTGGAAGCGCTAAAATCCCCGCAGGAGGATCTCAGCGGACAGACGACGGCCGGATACCGCGTGCTGTCGCGTCTGGGCTCCGGCGGGATGGGCGAGGTCTACCTCGCGCACGACGACAAGCTGGATCGGCCCGTCGCGCTGAAACTGCTCTTGAGCCATGTGCACGCCGATCCGTTGCAGCTGCAGCGCTTCCACCAGGAAGCGAAAGCGGCGTCGTCGCTCAATCATCCGCACATCCTCGTCATTCACGACTTCGGCGAGATCGACGGGCGTCCGTTCATGGTGACCGAGTACGTCGAGGGACGGACGCTGCGGTGTCGGCTGCGCGACGGAGCGCTGGGCATCATCGAGGCGGTGGATATCGCAACGCAGGTGGCGAGTGCACTCGCCGCCGCGCATGGCCGTGACCTCGTCCACCGCGACGTGAAGCCTGAGAACATCATGGTGCGGCCCGACGGCTACGTGAAGGTGCTCGACTTCGGCCTCGCGAAGACGTTCACCGCCGACGGGGCGCGCGCGAACTCACTGACGCAGCCGGGCACGATCATGGGGACGCCCGGGTACATGTCGCCCGAGCAGGCGCGGGGCCTGCCGCTCGACGCGCGGACCGACGTCTGGAGCCTCGGCGTGGTCGTGCACGAGATGATCGCGGGCACGGCTCCGTTCAGCGGGCGCACGATTGCCGATGTCCTCGTCGCGATTCTGGAGCACGATCCACCGCCGTTGCCCAACGCGCCGCCGGCGCTCGTCGACTGTCTCACGCGCGCGCTGTCGAAGGAACCGGCGGGACGGTTCCCGAGCGCACGCGAGATGCACGCCGCACTCGTGGCGCTGAAAGCGTACGACGCCCCGGTGTCCGCGTCAGGCGGCCGTCATCGCGCCGGTCTCGTGACGCGGCCGAAAAAGGCGGGCAAGACGATCGAATCCATTGCGGTGCTCCCGCTGGCGACCGCGAGCGGCGACGCGGGCCTCGAGTATCTCGCCGACGGCCTCACGGAGAACCTGATCAATGTGCTCTCGCAGTTGCCGCAGCTGAAGGTGATGGCGCGAAGCACGGTCTTCCGCTACAAGGGGCGCGACGCGGATCCACAGGCCGTGGGCCGCGAGCTCGGCGTCCGCGCGGTGCTGACGGGACGGCTGCGCACCGCCGGCGACCGCGTCGTGATCGCTGTCGAGCTCGTCGACACGCATGATGGATCGCAGATATGGGGCGGACAGATGCAGCGCCACGCCTCCGACGCGCTGACGCTGCAGGAGGAGGCGGCCGCCGAGATCGCCGAACAGCTGCGACCGCGGCTGACGCCGGCGGAGCGCAAGCGCATCGTCAAACGCCACACCGCCAACCCGCGCGCATTCGAAGCGCACCTCAAAGGCCGATATCAGCTCGCGAAACGCACGCTTGACGGATTCACGAAGGCCATCGGCTACTTCGAGCAGGCCATTGCCGAAGACAGCCACTACGCGCTGGCGTACGCCGGCCTTGCGGACTGCTGGACGCTGCTCAGTGCCGCCGCCTACGGAGAGCCGTCGGCCCGGACGATGGCCCGCGCGCGAGAGACCGCGGAACAGGCGCTGCGCCTCGATGCGGGTGACACCGAAGTCCAGACCGCGCTCGGTTTCGTGCGCTTTCGCATCGACTGGAACTGGGGTGCCGCGGAGTCGGCGTTCGTCCGCGCCTGCAAGCTCAGTCCAGGCCACGCAGCCGCGCACCACCGGTATGCCCTCCTGCTGAGTGCGCTCGGGCGCCATGGCGAAGCGACCGAGGAAATCCGGCGGGCGCACGAACTCGATCCGCTCTCCTTGATCATCAGCACCGCGGTCGGCCGCGTCCTGCACTTCCAGCGGAACTACGACGAAGCGATCGCGCAGTGCCGCCGCACCCTCGACATGGATGCGCATTTCGTCCAAGCGTACTTCGACCTTGGCATGGCGTGCGCGCAGATCGGCCGGCATGACGAGGCGATTGCTCACTTCGAGTCCGCGTTGCCGGCCGATGACCCGCGCAGCGTGATGCGCGCGGTGCTCGGCCACATCTACGGCCGGGCCGGGCGGACCGGGCTGGCTGAGAACGTGCTGCGCGATCTCGAGCGGCGCTACCGGCGGGGCGAGGCGTCTTCCTACGACCTGTGCCTGGTGCTGGCCGGCCTGGGCCGCGGCAACGACGCGCTCGACTGGCTCGAGCGGGCGTGCGAGTCCCGCTCCGGTCTGCTCGTCTATCTGAAGGTTGAGCCGATGTTCGACACCCTGCGGGGTGAGCCACGGTTCGCCACCTTAATGCAGCGCCTCGCCTTTCCTAACGGTCAGTGAGGTCGCGGACGGCACCGAGGCGGGGCTTTGTCGATCCCGCCGGCATCGGGGTTGCTTCTGCAGGGGGTGTCACTCCGCTCAGCTCACGCAGCTGTGCGAGGGGGTGGCAAAAACTGCGATGTCCGATGTGTGGATTCGGCGACGCCGTTGGCGCGTCGTTGAGGAGCGCCACGGTACAGGGTTGACGTGTCTGCGGGCGGTAGCCCGGGATACGGGTGAAACTCGCGCCTTTTTGATTCCGGGAGACCTCGTCGTCGTTCAACGACGGCCGGGGATCGTGCGCGTCAGGCCTCGTCAGGCGGTTGCCCGGCTGGCGGGCCATGTGGCGTCAGCACGGCTGGCATTCACGCCGGGGCCACTCAACCACACTCATATCTCGATTCTCCCGTTTCAACTCGAGCCCGTGCTGGCGCTGCTGGCTGGGCGTCGACGCCTGCTGATTGCAGACGATGTGGGGATGGGCAAGACGGTGCAGGCGGGCCTGATCGTCAGGACGACGCTCGACGACCATCCCGATGCGCGTGTGCTTGTCGTCGCCCCCGCCACCCTGCTGCACCAGTGGAAGGGGGAACTTGCGACGCGCTTCGGAATGGACCCGCGCGTGGCAGATACCGTCTCGCTCGCGAAGCTCCGGAGGGCCCTGCCTTACCTGGGCAGCCCGTGGCTGTTGCCGGGCGTCTGGCTCACGTCGCTCGACTTCCTCAAGCAGCCCCATGTGTTGGACGCGCTGCCGGTCGCGCCGTGGGACCTGATCGTCGTTGACGAGGCGCATCTGCTGTCGGGCGACTCGCAGAGGCACGCCGCACTGGACGGCCTGGCCACTGCCGCGCGCGCCGTCGTGCTGTTGACGGCCACACCCCACGATGGCGACCAGACACGCTTCCGTCGACTGCTGTCGGTGGGTTCGCGCGGGGAGCCGCCCACGATCTTTCGCCGCACGCGCGAGGCCGACCGCCGTCGCCGACGTGTCCGCTGGCTCCCGGTGCGACTCAAAGAGCACGACCTGCGCGCACTGCAGATGATCGACCTGTTCGAGCGATCGCTGCGGCATCCCGTTGCTCTGCCGCTGACCGCGGGTCTGCCCCTCATCTGCGCGGTGTTCCGCCGACGCCTGCTGTCGTCGCCGGCGGCACTCCACGCATCCCTCACGCGTCGCCTTGCGATCATCGAACAGCGGCCACTCCCCACCGAAGATGACTGGCGTCAGCAGGGGCTCTTTGAGAGCGATGGGTTTGCGGCAGATGAGGCGGAGGCGCTCGTGAGTGCGAGTGGTCTGCCGGTCGAGCGGGAACGCGCGTGGTTGCTGCGTCTCACGCATCTGTGCTCGCGGCAGGTGAGCGGCAGTCGGGCGCAGGCGTTGACCACCTTGCTGAGGCGCTGTCCCGATCGGGCGGTGGTCTTCACACAGTACAGGGACACCCTGGCGTCGATCGTGGCGGCACTGCCGCGCGGTCGACACGGCGTGGTCATGCATGGCGGTCAGACGCTCTCCGAGCAACACCAGGCGCTGCAGACGTTTCTGGAGCAGCGCGCCGACGTGCTGGTGGCCACCGATGTCGCGAGTCAGGGCCTCAATCTGCACGAGACGGCCAGATGGGCCATCTGCGTGGATGTGCCGACCACACCGTTGCGGCTGGCACAGCGCATGGGCCGTATCGATCGCATCGGCCAGACGCAGCGCGTGCACGGCACCGTGCTGACGTCGCGACATCCGTTCGATCGTTCGTTGCACGAGCGGCTTGATGCGCGCGCGGCGCAGGGCGCTGAGGCCTCCATGGTGTCGATGCTGTCGTGTCGGCGGTGGACGCGTGCAGCCGTCGGCCTGGCCGAATGGTACGGCCGTCAACGCCGACTCTCCGCCTGCTGGCGGTATTCCGGCGCCACCGATCGATGCATCGCCGTTGTGAGCTCGCTGCTGGTGTGCCGCTGGCTGGGACGCCCCGCCGCGGGAGTCGCGACCTATGAGATCCCGCTGGTGACGCCGAGCGGAGATGTGGTCGAACGGGTGATCGTTGCGGTGGATGTTGATGCGCCACTTGAACTGCTGAGGCAGTGCGCGGTGCCTCGTGCGCGTGTGCTGACGCACCGCCTGCGTCTTCGGGCGGCCATACGGGCCCGAGCCCAGCCGCCGGCGCCGTCCTCCGCGCAGCCGGGACTGTTTGAACACCCGCCAGAAAATGAGCTCGGAGGCGATTTTTCCGAAAATCGCCTCCGAGCTCATTTTCACGACGTCGTCCTCGTCGGTGAGCCGCGGTTGCTCGTGGGGCTGGTGACGCCTGTCCGCGGAGGAGTGAAGTGAGCGCGCTGCCAGGCGTTGGCGGCCATCTATTTCCGTCGCAGTGGCTCGCCGAGCGCGCTGCGCCCGTCGACCCTCGTCGTCAGGCGTCACTCGCTCGGTGGTGGGCGGATGTGGCGCGTCAGTGTGGGCCGGCCACAGGCGCGCGCGCGGTCTGCGACCTCGTCGCCATGCCGCTGTTTGCGCGGCTGGGATTCCGCGCGCGGGACCTGGCGGCGTCGCGTGACGGCCTGACCGCGCGGCTTGTGACGCCGCGCGGTCAGGCGGTCGCGCTGCAGGTGCTGGGATGGCGCGGGTGGGCGGCACGCCCGCCCGCGCCATGGCGCGACGCGATCGCGACGGCGCGTCTGCATGGCGCCGACTGGTGTTTCGTGCTGGCGCCGCCGCACCTGTCGCTCGTGCCGGCTCGCGGGCACGCGAGCCGGCGCGCGCTCGACTTCACATTTCCCGACGCCGTGGAGGGCGACGCAGCAGGGATTCTGCTGACGCTCGCGCACGCGTCGGCATTTGACACGCGTGCACTCAATGACCGGCTCGCCGACGCCGCGGGATATCACGCGCGCCTGCACGGGCACCTGCAGGCGGGTGTGGTGGAGGCGCTGCACGCGCTCACGCGCGTGCTGCGCCGACCTGGGCACGTCGCCCCCAGTGCCTTCGACGAGTCGCTCACACTCGTCTATCGCGTCCTGTTCCTCCTCTTCGCCGAGTCACGCGCGCTGGTGCCGGTGCACCACCCGCTCTATCGGGAGATGTACACCCTCACGGCGCTGTGTGATGACGCCATGCGCGCCGGCTCATCCGGCCTTTGGGACGCGCTCGCCGCCATCACGACACTCTCACGCACCGGCGGAACGGTCGATTCGTTGCGCGTGTTCCCCTTCAACGGACACCTCTTTTCGGCACGCTCCGCGCCGTCGCTTGAATCGGACCGGCGTCACACCAGTCCCACGCCGCGCAGCCGCGCTCGTGACCAGGCGCTACGCGACACCTTGCTGGCGCTGGGCACGCGAACCGACCGCGCAGGACGACTGCCCCTCAACTACGGGGACTTTGGCGTCGAACAACTCGGCGCTGTGTACGAGCGTGTGCTCGACCTCGATCCAGACACCATCGGCACCACACACCCCATTCCGGCGATACGCTCAAACCACAGCGCGGCGCGCAAGGATACCGGCACGTTCTACACACCTCAGGCCATTGCCGACCTGACCATCCGCCGCACGCTTGGCCCCTTGGTTCATGGCGCATCCGCCGACGACATTCTCACGCTTCGCATTGTCGATCCCGCCATGGGGAGCGGAGCATTCCTGGTCGCCGCCCTGCACTACCTGTCATCGGCCTACGAGCGATCACTGGTCGCCGAGGGGCGCTACACGCCGCTCGAAATTGATGACGACATGCGGGCGACCTTCCGGCGCCTCATCGCGCAACGATGCCTCTTCGGTGTCGACAACAATCCGAGGGCCGTGCAGGTGGCGCGCCTCTCGTTATGGCTCGCCACACTCGCACACGGCAAGCCCCTGGGCTTTCTCGATCACCGGCTCCGGGTGGGCCACAGCTTGATTGGGACGGCCCCCGACATCATCAGGCGTCCGATTGGTGCCACCTCGCACGCACTGCCACTATTCGAGGCGCTCGAGTCGCAACTGCAACACAGCCTGCGAGGAATGACCATGCCACTGCGCGCCATGGCCGCACAGCCGGATACATCGGTCAATGATGTGCGGCGCAAGGAACAGGAGTGGTTACGCTTGATGGCCTCCGACGGCCCGGCGGCGCGCTGGTTGACCGCCATGCATCTGTGGTGCGCGCGATGGTTCTGGCCGCCGACCTGCCATCGACCGGCTCCGGCAGAACTTGCGGCCGCCATCGAATCCATCCTGCGCGGGCAGGACGTGATCGGCGGCGGCCACGTTGATCGCTTTCGTCACATCGCCCTTGACCGTGCGGCGGAACATCGCTTCTTCCACTGGCCCGTCGAATTTGCCGATGTGTTCTACGACCAGTACGGACAACCCCGTTCTGACTCCGGGTTTGACGCAGTCATCGGCAACCCGCCCTGGGAGATGTTGCGACGCGATGCGCACTCACACCGATCGAGCCACGATCGGGATTCACTGGTGCGATTCATTCGTGAGTCCGCGCTGTATCCACGATGCTTCAGAGGCCAGATCAATCTGTATCAACCCTTTGTCGACCGCGCGCTTCAACTAACGAGCCCTCGCGGCCGCGTCGGCCTCGTGCTGCCCTGGGGCATGGCCGTCGACGATGGTGCTGCGGAGTTGCGCCGGGCGGTGGTCGATACAGGCACGCTCGATACCATTGTCGGCTTCGACAACTCCCACGGACTCTTCCCGATTCACCGCGGTGTGCGATTCGCCGTCGTCGTGATGCGATCGCCGAACGCGGGCGGCAGCGGTGGTGTGACACGGGCCCGATTCGGCGTCACGACGATTGAGGAAGCCGAGGCAATTGCGGAGCACGGCGACCCAGAGGACGCAGACACACTGCCAGTGCGGCTGACTCGTGACGTGATGACCACTCTTGGCGGCCCCACGCGACGATGGCTCGATCTGCGGCAGCCTGCTGACGTGGAGTGGATCACCCACGTTCGCCGGTTCCCCACGCTTGGCTCCCCGGACGGATGGCAGATCACCTTCAGCCGGGAGTTGAACGCGTCCGACGACAAACATCTGTTCAGAACGCGGGTGCCAGGTCGAGCCGGCCATCTGGTCGCTGAGGGCAAACACATCGGACCGTTCACCTTCGATCGGCGCAGGCCCTCGATGGTGATTGAGGATGCTGTACTGGCGGGCCGGTTTCCGGATCGACGATTTGCGCGCGCGCGACTTGCGTACCGCGACGTCTCCGGGTTCGGCAATACCCAGGCGCTCGTCGCCGCAATCATCCCCGCGGGCGTCATCACGACACACACGTTGTTCTGCCTGAAAACGGAGATTGCGATCGAACAGCAGTATTTTTTGTGCGGGGTGTTCAACTCCGCAGTGATGGATCGCCTCGTCCGCCTCGAAATGGGCAGCCACGTCACGACGACGCTGGTGGAGAACCTTCCGGTCCCCCCGTGGACCGGGTCGCCGTTACAGGACGAGATCGCGACTCTCGCAAGAGACCTCGCCAACCTCGGAACTTCGGGACCTCGGGACCCCGGCGACTCGGAACTCCGCGGTCAGTTGAACGTCCTCGTTCAAGCCTTGTACGCCGTCCCCCCCGGTGCGTTATAGTCGCTTCGCGTGCCGAACTATGGGTTTGTCATCGATCTCAAGAAGTGCATCGGGTGCCATGCGTGCTCGATCGCGTGCAAGTCTGAACACGACATTCCGGTCGGCGTGAATCGGTGCTGGGTGAAAACGGTCGAAAAGGGCCGGTTCCCGGACGCCGAACGCTTGTTTCTCCCGGTCCTGTGCAACCAGTGCGAGGATGCGCCGTGCATGAACATCTGCCCGACCAGCGCCCTCTTCCGGCGCAACGACGGGATCGTGGATCTACATGGCGACGCGTGCATCGGGTGCAAGGCGTGCATGGCCGCCTGCCCCTACGACCAGCTGTTTATCGACCCGAACACCCGGACGGCCGAGAAGTGCAACTTCTGCGCGAATCGCATCGAAAACCAGTTGCAGCCGGCCTGTGTGAGTGTGTGTCCCACCGAGTGCCGCATTTTTGGTGACCTCGACGACCCGACCACCAAGGTGGCCCAAATCGTCGCCCAGCAGGACTTTTCGGTGCGCAAGCCGGAAAAGGGAACGGGGCCGAAGATTTTCTATCTCTCGGCGGACGACAGCATCATGAAGCCGGAGATTGCGACGCGGCCGTTCATCTTCAAGGAAGGCAACGTCCATCTGCGTCCGTTGGGTGCGCTTGAACCCGATCCGCTGCACCCCGAAGTGCCGCGAGTCGACTACGACGCGCCTCACAAAAAAGCCTGGGGCATGGATCTCGTGTTGTACCTGATCGCAAAAGGCATCTCGACCGGGGCGTTGTTTCTCGGCGCGTTATTCTGGCTGATGGGCGACACGTCCACCCTCACGGGCATCGTCTCTCCGCTGATCGCGACGGTGTTTGCGATTGCGACGGCCGCCGTTCTGGTCTGGGACCTTGAACGCCCGGAGCGGTTTTATTACATCCTGACGCGGCCGAACTGGACGTCGTGGATGGCGCGCGGGGCTTTCATCCTGACCGCGCATGGCGCCATCGCGGGACTGTGGATGTTTGCGTGGTTGCTTGACCTCCCGGTCGTCATCACCGTGCTCGCGGTGCTGGCGTTGCCGGTGGCGCTGGCGGCGACTGCCTACACAGGACTGCTCTTCGCGCAGGGCCTGGCACGTGATCTCTGGCAGGGATGGCATCACACGGTGGATCTGTGTGCGCAGGCCGCAGCCGAAGGCAGCGCGGCGTTGCTGCTGGCGGCGTTGTTCATCGACGTGAACGCGGCCACACTTCAGTCACTGGGCTGGACACTCGCCGGCGCCACGGTGGTACACCTGCTGATTCTGGTCGCGGAGAACCTGGTGTTCCGCAGCCATAGCCGCCATCACGAACTCGCCGTGCGGCAGATTCGATCGGGCGCCTACGCGAAACTATTCTGGGCCGGCGCGCTCGGTCTGGGCGGCATTGCCCCCCTGCTGCTCTTCTGGCTCGCGTCGATCACGGGTTTCTCGATGCTTGCCCTGGTCCCCATGGCCGTGGTTACCCTCGCAGGTTCACTCGCATGGGAATACATCTGGGTCGAGGCCGGACAGTGCGTGCCCATCTCGTAAAGAGCCAATGGGGCCGTGGTCAATGAGCCAATGGGGGAATGAGGCAATGGGCCAATGACGGAGTTTCGATCACACCCACCGGTTTCCGATTGGGACAACTACGTTGACTTCGAGTCCACCAGTTGGCCCAAGAAGGACCGGCGCAACTACTGGATCATTCCCAGCATCTGCTTCAACTGCGAGTCGGCGTGTGGAATTCTCGCGTACGTCGACAAGGACACGCTGAACGTTCGCAAGATTGAAGGCAACCCGGTCCATCCGGGCAGCCGCGGCCGGACCTGTGCAAAGGGCGTGGTCACCCCCAATCAGCTCGAAGATCCGGATCGCATCCTGTATCCACTCAAGCGCATCGGCAAACGCGGCGGCGGCGAGTGGGAACGTGTCACCTGGAACGAAGTGCTGGAAGACATCGGCGCCCGTGTGCGCAAGGCGATCACCGAGGACCGCAAGCGCGAAATCATGTACCACGTCGGTCGGCCTGGCGAAGACGGTTACGCGAATCGCGTGATTCAGTCGTGGGGCCTCGACAGTCACAACAGCCACACCAACGTCTGCTCGTCTTCGGCACGCCTCGGCCACTTCTTGTGGACCGGCGCGGATCGGCCGTCACCCGACTACGCCAACGCCAAGACGATTCTGCTGCTGTCGTCGCACCTGGAATCAGGTCACTACTTCAACCCGCACGCGCAGCGCATCATCGAGGGCAAAGCCGCCGGCGCCAAGCTCATCGTGATGGATCCGCGCATGTCGAACACGTCGGCCAAGTCCGACTTGTGGCTGCCGGCCAATCCCGGCACCGAAGGCGCGTTGATTCTGGCCATCGCGCGGTATTTGATCGACAACAAGAAGTACAACCGACCCTACGTCGAGAAATGGGTGAACTGGGAGCAGTACCTCGACGCGATGCGGCCCGATCTCCCCAGGACGTTCGACGCATTCGAAGACGCACTGAAGCAGGAATACGAGCTCTTCACGCCCGAGTACGCCGAGATCGAGAGCGGGGTGCCGGCGCACAAGATTATCGAAGCCGCTGAAGCCATCGCGTCTGCAGGCACAGCATTCGCGACACACAGTTGGCGGGCAGCTGCCGCTGGCCACCTGTGGGGTTGGCAGATCACGCGCGCGCTGTACCTGCTCGTCGCGTTGATGGGCGCCATCGGCGAAAAGGGTGGCGTCAATCTGCACACCACCAACAAGTTCGTTCCGAAACATCCCAATCCTCCACCGGCACCCAACTACTGGAACGAGTTGTTGTTCCCGAAGGAGTTCCCGCTCTCCTTCCACGAGATGAGTTTTTTGCTGCCCCACTTTCTCAAAGAAGGCCGTGGCAAACTCGACGTGTACTTCACACGCGTCTACAACCCGCTTTGGACCAACCCCGACGGCTTCACCTGGATGGAAGTGCTCGAGGACGAATCCAAGATCGGCATGCACGTCGCGCTCACGCCGATCTGGAGCGAGACCGCGTGGTTCGCCGACTACATCCTGCCGATGGGCCTGGGCACTGAACGTCACGACACGATGAGCCAGGAGACCCATGCGGGCCGATGGCTCGGCTTCAGGCAGCCGGTCAAACGTGTTGCACTCGAAAAACAGGGCAACCCGGTGGCACTCACCCACGAAGCCAATCCTGGTGAGGTGTGGGAAGAGTCCGAGTTCTGGGTCGCGTTGTCCTGGAAGATCGATCCGGACGGCTCACTCGGCATCCGCAAGTTTTTTGAATCCCCGTATCGCCCTGGCGAAAAGATCACCATGGACGACTACTACGGCTGGATGTTTGAGAACTCCGTTCCCGGCCTGCCAGAGGCCGCCGCGAAGGAAGACCTCACGCCGCTGCAGTACATGCGCAAGTACGGCGCGTTTCAGGTGGATGAGGTCGCGTACAGCAAGGCCTACGAGGCCTCCGGCTTCACAACGCCGTCGAAGAAATTGGAGTTCTACTCGACCACACTCGCCGAATGGGGCTGGCCCGAACACGCGATTCCCCGCTACGTACCAGGGCACGTGTACTGGCGCGACTTGAACCGGTCGGAAAACGAATTCGATCTGCTGCCGAACTTCCGGTTGCCGACACTCATTCACACGCGCTCCCCTGTGAAGTGGCTGTATGAAATTTCACACAGCAACCCTCTCTGGATGGCGACCGGGGATGCGGCGCGGCTCGGGATTGCCACCGGCGACCTCGTCAAGGTGCACACCGGCATCGGGTTTTTTGTGACGCGCGCGTGGGTCACCGAAGGCATTCGCCCCGGCGTGGTCGGCATGTCTCACCACCTTGGCCGGTGGCGGCTGGACGAGGACAAGGGCGGTTCCCGCAACGCGACGGCGCTCGTCAAGATTTCACGATCCGCCGACGGCAAGGTCGAGATGCGTCAGGTCCATGGCGCCCAGCCGTTCTCGAGCAAGGATCCTGACAGCAGCCGCGTCTGGTGGACCGAGGTCGGCGTGCACCAGAATCTGACCTTTCCGGTTCAGCCCGACCCGGTCTCCGGCATGCACTGCTGGCACCAGAAAGTGCGGCTCGAAAAAGCCGGTCCAGACGATCACTACGGCGACGTCTGTGTGGACACGAACAAGTCCCACGAGCTCTACAAAGAGTGGATGGCCAAGACGCGTCCCGCGCCGGGACCCGATGGCACTCGGCGACCTGCATGGTTTGATCGACCGTTGCGCCCCACGGCGGACGCGTACAAACTCGAGAGCGAATGAACCAGTCCCGCACGCTCCTGGTCGCTGTTCTTGCCGCCGCGGCATTGCAGGCCCTTGTGTGGGCGGGCGCCGAGCGCGAGTGGTTGACGTCCGGCCAGGCCACAGCGCTGCACCTGGTGATTGCCTGGGGCGCGATCCTGGGGTTCGCCCTCGCTGCGTCCCGACTCATCACTACACTGAAATCGGAACTTCACCAGCGACGCGTCCAGCATGAAGCGACGCTCACGGAGTTCGCTCAGCTCGGCACGCTGAACGAAATGCTCACCATGGCGGGCCGCTCCAAGGACGTCGGACTCGCCTTCCAGGCGCTCACGCGCCGCATCGGCACACTGATCCCCTGCGACCGTATCGGACTCGCACTGGTGAAAGACGATGGCCAGTCGCTCCAGGTCTACAGCTCCCGCGTCAGCGAACCCGAGCGTCGTCGTCGCCCGCGCGCCGAATTGCAGTTCAGCCTGGAACGGAGCATTTTCGGTCAGGTGATTCGCACCTGTGAGCCGGTGCTGATCGAAGACACGAAGACATTCGCGTCCGACTTCCATGACGCCGGCGTGCTTGCGTCGCAGGGATTTCACTCGTTGCTGATCCTGCCGCTGATTTCACGCAACCGTGCGATTGGTGCATTGACGGTCATTTCGAAGCAGACGGCCGCATTTGACGTCTCACATCGTGACATTCTCCAGCCGCTCGCCGAAGTGCTCGCGTTTGCCTACGTGGTTCAGCAGCAGTATCTGGCGCTGGATCGGTTCAAGACGATGGAGGCGACGGCGGAGATGACGTTGTCGATTGCCACGGAAATCAACAGCGGGTTGCAGGTGATCGCTGGTCAGTGCGGGATTATGCAGAAGCTGCACCCGGCGGCGGCTGGCGAGATTGAGAAGGTGGCGCGTCAGACCGAGCGGATTTCGTCGCTGCTCGATCGTATGCGCAACGCCGCCGACGAGCGGCTGCGAGAGGCGGCTGCCCACTCCGGCACCATCCCTTCGAGCCCGGAAGAGTTCGCCGACGACGACTCGTTGCGCTGATGCCGCACGGGCTCTCTTCGGAGCAGCCGGGCATCAGCCCGACTGAGGTCCGTCGGGCTAAAGCCCGACGGCTCCGACGAAGGAACCCAATCCGAAGAAGGAACCCGCCCTCCAGATCTTGTATGCCGTCGAGATGACGAGCAGCGCCAGGACGCCGGCGGCCGCCCAGGCAAACGCACGGGGCGTGGCAGACCATTCGTCCAGAAGGACCGCGACGACGTTCATGGCGGGAATGACGACGAGCAGCGCGAGGCCGGCCCAGATCATCGCTGTGGCGACTGCTTGAGCGGGACCTGACACCAGAAACCACATCACCAAGCCCATGCCCAAGCAGGCGGACGTGGCGGCCAGCGCGATGCGCAGCGACGAACGAAGGCGTGTGGCGAGCGAGATGGTCGTCATTTGAAGAAGAGGTACTCCGCTGCGACCCCCGCGAGGATCACCGCCATCAGGATTTTCAGCGCGCGCACGCTCACTCGTGAGCTGATCCAGAAACCGGCGCGTGACCCGGCGAGCACACCCAACACAGCGGCCGCGGCCAACGTGGGCATCGTGAGGTGTCCGCGCAGGTAATAGTCGATCACGGCGGGCATCGCGGTAACGCCGAGGATGACTGCGCTGGTCGCTGCGGCGACGCGCATCGGGATGCCGCACCAGGAGTTGAGTGCCGGGACCACGAGTACGCCGCCTCCCACACCGGCCAGCGACGAAATGATACCGGCGACAAAGGTGACCGACAGTCCGAACGGGAGTCGCTTGAGGCGGTACGCCACCAAGCCGCCGGTGTCAGGGTCCTCAACACGGCCGCCAAGCAGACCGACGTCGGTGACGCCAGGATCGAGCACGTTGCGGGCGTTGAGTCGCGCGATCATGACGATCGCCACCAGCAGCGCGGTGCCGGCAAAGATCAGTTCCCGTGAGCGCTCGTCCACGTAGTTGAGGATCCACAGGCCGCATAATGCTCCGATCGCGGCCGCGACTTGGAGCACCATTGCCAGTCGCGCATTGGCGTACTTGCGTCCGGCCGAAGACACCGAGACAAAGTTGGACGTGGCGACTACCGTCACCAGACTGATGGCCATCGCTTTGTCGATGGGAATGCCCAGCGCAATGTTGAGTAGTGGCACCAGGAAAATGCCGCCGCCCAGGCCAAGCATCGCCCCGAGGCTGCCGGCCCCAGCCCCGGCCAGCATGACAAACACCGTCGTCAGCACGACGTCATTGCCTCATTGCCCCATTGCCCACGGCCTGAGCACAGCATAAAGACCCTGCATGATGGGCGTCGGGACGCCGACTGCGCGGCCGCGACGCACAACCGAGCCGGGCAGTGATTCCACTTCGATACGTTTGCCGGCCTGAAGATCGATGAGCAGTGATGACCGGGTCGAGGCGGGAATGCCGGCGGTGTACGTCGCAATATTGTCACGCACGTGGGCATTGACGTTGATCCCTGATGCGCGGGCGACGCGCTCGACTTCGGCAACAGCCTCCATGAACGTCGCCCGCGCCTCTTCGTCTTCCCATATGGCGCCAATCGGTTTACGCGCCGCGCCAGTGAAAGCGGCAAAGGGGGCGAGGTAAATGAACTTCTCCCACAGCGGAATGCGGGCGTCGGAGACCGGCTCGGCATGGATGTCAGCGGCCAACATGAGATCCGCGAGGTCCTTTACACGGGGTGTCACCTGGGCGGGCGGGCTGAAGACTTCGCCGAACACGATCCGGCGATGGCTGCCCGTCTGGCGAATGACACCCGGCGCCTCGATCGCCGTTGCGATGTAGGTGGGCCCGGCAAGCACTCGGCTTTCACCGATGACGCCGGCCAGATCCGAGGCGCTGTCCACGCCGTTCTGCAGCGTGAGTACGCAGGTGTCCGGCCCAAGCAGAGGGGTGATCAGCGGAAACGCCGATCCGTTGTCGTAGGTCTTGACCGTGAGGATGACGACGTCAACGGGGCCAATCTTCGAGGGGTCGTCTTCCGCGGGCAACTGGACCGTGAAATCGCCCTGCACGCCGATGATGCGAAGGCCGTTGGCTCGGATGGCGTCCCGATGCGCGCCACGCGCTACAAAACTGACGTCCCCCCCCGCGCGCGAGAGCAACGCCCCGTAGTAGCCACCCACCGCGCCTGCACCGATGATCGCGATCTTCATGTCGGACGACATTGTACGCTCCCGGCGGAGGTGCAATCCCTCTGCCTGCCCATGATTGAACATGCCTTCCGGAACATCGACAACGTCCTGCGCAAAGAAGCCGGGTGCACCACCGAACTCGACTACACCGAGCAGTGGACGTGGCTGTTATTTCTCAAGTATCTGGACGGCTTGGAGGCGGACAAGGCATCCTCGACAAGGCCTATCGGTCGGAGACGTGGGCGGCTCGTGGTCGGACCTAGATCGGAGATTCAGGCACTGCGGCTATCCGCGCATGGCTGGAATCACCAAGTCGCGGGTCTGCGTGAAGCCGTGGCGCGGCCCTGCCGTAATGAGCTGCGGCCTCGGGCACGCGTGAGCGGGCCCAGGACGTCGGCTCCACTTGGTGTTATGCCGGCCGCTGTAAGGTCCTAGGACTTCGGTAACACGCCGGCTTGAGTTTTGGCCAGTAGGCGCTCGTAGGGCGTTTGGCCGTCTAGGGCGCCATGGGGCCGATGGTAATTGTAATAGTCTTCCCACTCTCGCAGCGTCTCGTTGAACAGGTGAATGTCATCGGCAATGCCGTCTTGGTCGAGCAGCTGGTAGAACTCCTGGTCGTCGACCCGGTGTGACCGCTCAACCTTCCCATTGAGATGGGGCGTACGCGGCCGAATGTAGACATGCCGCACGTCGAGGCCCTCCACGTGCCAGTGGAACCGCGACTGGAATTCGGCGCCATTGTCGGTCTGCACGACGAAGATCCGAAATGGAAGTCGTCGCGCGACTTCGTCGAAGAAGCGGATCGCGGTGCGCTGGTCACAGGCGTCGAAAATCTTGAGCACGCGAATCCGTGTGCAGTCGTCAATGGCAGTGAACTGGTACAGCCGCTTCTTGGTGCCGGGGATACGCTCGAGAAACTTCACGTCGACCTGCAGCCGATGTCCCGGTTGGCGCTTCTCATAGCGTTGCCAGCGCTTGCCGTGGGACCGGTGCTTTTGATTGGCCGGCAGGCGGTTCATCCCGTGTCGCTGCAGGATGCGATGGACTGACGACGGAGCAATGCGCACCTGATGAAAGCGCTCCAGATAGGCGGCGACCCGCCCTGGACCGAAGTGATAGTGCTGCCGCAAATACAGAATCTTGCTGACGACATCCTGCGGGGTCGCCCGCGGCGAGTGGCGCGGAATCCGCGGCCGGTCAGTCAACCCCGCGTCGCCGTGCTCGGCCAAGCGCCGCTTCCACTTGTAAAACGTCTTTCGGGACACCCCGAAATGCCGACACGTCTGGGCAATAGTGCGGGGTGTGGCCTCGGCCTCGCGAAGTACCCGCTGCCGCCAGGCGGTCAATCGCATCTGCTCTGTCTTGGTCATAGGCTCTCCATCGTAGAAGAGCCAGCAAATGTCACCCTAGTCCTGGGATTTCACACGGCTACATTAGCCTTGGGTGATTGCCATGTCGATGACATTTGAAATCGAGATTGATCGTGAGGGTGATGGTCGATGGATTGCTGAAGTCCCTGCCCTGTCTGGAGTCCTGTCGTATGGCCGGACTCAAGACGAAGCGGTGGCGCGAGTGCAGGCCTTGGCCCT
>JBKJTD010000324.1:0-7837 GCA_046590915.1 Vicinamibacterales bacterium | reverse complement strand
CTTGGCCGCCGGTGGCTTTGGTGGGTCGGGCTTGTTCGGCTCGACCACTTGATCGACCTTTTGTCCCGCGATCGGCGCCGTGCCGGTTGTGCTTGGCCCGATGGCGCCACCCAGGCTGATCACCATCAGCTCAGGCTCCACCGGGACTGAATTGAACCACCCTGGCGGCAGCAGTGCCACGGCGATCACCACACCGACATGCGCGGCAAACGAATAGCCGACCAGCTTGAACGGCCCAGAGTCGTCCCGCGATCGCGAGGCGAGGATGTCACTGACCGCTGCCTTCACTACCGTCGTCTCCCGTCGGACGGGGCGGTCAACTGCATCACGTTACGCACGCCGCCGGCCTTGAGCTCGTCCATGACAGTAACGACGGCCTGATACGGCAATTGGCCGTCGGCACGCAGGTAGACATCCGGCGACGATTTCCCTTCCACCGCCTGGCGCATCCGCTCCGCCAGGAACGACAGCCGCACGCGTGCGCCGTCCAGCAGGACGGTCTGGTCCTTGGCAAACGAGAGGGGAATGGCGACGTTGATTGGCTCGGCATTGACGGGCTTCGCGCGCGTCGATTGCGGAAGTTGCACGCCGTAGCCCTGCTGCATCATCGGTGCGCTCACCATGAAGATGATGAGGAGCACCAGCATGACGTCCACCAGAGGAACGACGTTGATTTCCGCCAATGACGTGGAGACGCGTTGGCCACGTCCACGCCGACCACGGCCCGAGTTATGAGAGACCTGCTCGACCTTTGGCATGCGGTCTCCTCTACGTGAAGTTGCGCTCGGCGATGTTGAGGAACTCGAGCGAGAAGTCGTCCATCGCGCCCGCAAAGTGTCTCACCTGGCCCGTGAGGTCGTTGTAGTAATAGACCGCCGGAATCGCGGCGAAGAGGCCAGCCGCCGTCGCGATCAGGGCCTCAGCAATACCTGGCGCAACCACTGCCAGGCTGGTGGAGCCGCTGGTGCCGATCCCCTGGAACGACGCCATGATGCCGACGACCGTCCCGAACAAACCGATGTACGGCGTGATCGATGCGGTCGTGGCGAGAAAGTTCACGCGCGACTCCAAGCGGCTGAGTTCGACCGTCGTCGCGCGCAGCAGCGCGCGATCGACTCCGTCAAGACTCTTGAGCATGGGCCGTGAACCCTCCCCAGCTGTACGCAGTTGAGCATTGAGTTCGGCGTAGCCGGCCTGAAACAATCCGACCAATGGACTGGCAGGCAGGCTCCCGCAAATCGACTGCACTTCCGAGAACTTGCTGCTCTTTCGGAAGATGTCGAGGAAGGTCGCGGTCTGTTTCTTCGCCTTCTTAAACTGCAGATGCTTGTGGACGATGATGCCCCACGAGACGGCGGAGAACAGCAGCAGCACGGCCAGGACAAACCAGGCGAGCGGCGATGCGTCCGCAATCAGCGAGACGAGATCGGTTTCGGAAGAAACAGGGACAGGAATAGCGTCATCCCCAGCTGGACTCTGGACCTGAAAGGCCAGAGCCAATATGCCTAGCGTGCGCAACAAGACCTCCGTCGATTCACGGATAGTGCGCCGCTGGGACAGCGCGAACAAAATTGAGCGTACCACGCACCCCGAGTCGAGTCAAAAGGTTTGCTACCATGCGACGATGTTGCGCTTTCTCGGCATTCGCAATCTTGCGGTGATCGATCATCTCGAGATCGATCTCGAGCCGGGCCTTACCGTGCTCACTGGCGAAACCGGGGCCGGCAAGTCGATGCTGGTCGAAGCCATTGATCTGCTCACCGGTGGTCGATCGAGCGCGGATCTGGTCCGCACTGGAGAAGACACCGCCACCATTCAAGCCATCTTTGGTCACCCAGGTCCCGACGCGCGCGAGACCATCGTCCGGCGTGAGATTTCCGCGCAGGGCCGCAGCCGTGCATTCATAGACGACGCGCTGGCCACGACGGCCGCATTGCGCGACCTGGGCGCGGGACTCGTCGACCTGCATGGCCAGCACGAACATCAGTCGCTGCTTGACCCGGCCGAACACGCGGGGATTGTGGATGCCTTTGCGGATCATTCGTCGTTACTTGCGGCGGTGGCGGCAGCGCATACAGCGTGGCGCGCGGTCGCCAGCGCCCTTGAGCGAACTCGGCTCAGTGCCAAAGAAAAGGCCGCGCGGATTGAGTGGGTCGCGTTCCAACTCAGCGATCTTGACCGCATCGCGCCGAAGCCGGGCGAGGACGAAGCGCTTGTCGAGGAGCGGCAGGTGCTCGGCAATGCCGACCGGTTGACGCGGTTGTCCACTGAGGCGTTCGCACATCTGTATGAGGGCGAGTCTGCTGCGCTTTCGTCGCTCGGGGTTGTGTGGAAGCGACTGGGCGACCTTGCGGCGCTGGACTCGCGGTTCTCTGCGTATCTGGAACACCGCGCCGAGGTGCAATCGCGACTTGAGGATCTGGCGTTCATGCTTCGCGACTATGCCAGTCACCTCGAGGCCTCGCCCCAGCGGCTGCAGGAGGTCGAAGACCGCCTGGCGGCGCTGGAGCGGATTAAACTGAAACACGGGCCTGGGCTGGCCGAGGTCCTCGCAAAACAGGGCGCACTTCGGGCTGAGCTCGACGCGCTTCAGGCGAGTGATGAGGCGGTTGCTGGCCTTGAGAGACAGGCGGGGGAGGCGGCCGCCCGATTCCGAACGGTCGCTGGAAAGCTTTCTGCAGTTCGTATGGCGTCAGGCCAAAAACTTGCAAAAGCGCTCGAACTCGCGCTTGCTCAGCTTGCGATGCCCAAATCCAGAGTGGACGTGCGCGTGCAGGCTCATCCCGATGACGAGTCTCGATGGTCGGCCGGCGGTTACGATGATGTGGAGTTTTACCTGTCGCCGAACCCAGGCGAGGACCTCCGCCCACTCGCCCGTATCGCGTCTGGAGGCGAGCTGTCGAGAATCATGCTCGCGATCAAGACGTTGGCGACGCCGGACGAAGATGGCCGGACGCTGATCTTCGACGAGGTGGATGCCGGCATCGGCGGGGCAGCGGCCGATGCGGTCGGCGCTCGTCTTCAAGACCTGGGACGCCGCTTCCAGGTCCTCTGTGTGACCCATCTTCCGCAGATCGCCGCGAGAGGGGACCATCACCTCCATATCTCCAAGCAGGTCAGGGCGGGACGAACGGTCACCACAGTCACCAAATTGTGCGGTGCCGATCGCGAGATGGAGCTGGCCAGGATGATTGCCGGCGACCGGGTCTCTGCGCAAGTGCTGGCGTCGGCCAGGGAGCTGCTGGAGGTGAACCGGACAAGCCGAGGCGAAAGCGAAATCAAGGCAAAAGGCGAAAGCGAAAGTCGACCTGGGTCAAAGGTGAAAGGCAAGCGTGGCGCGTAAGTATCTGGTTGAGACATTCGGTTGCCAAATGAACATGCACGATGGGGAACGGATTGCCGGCCTCCTCGAAGCGGACGGTTACGTTCCGGCCCTCACTGACAGTGAGGCGGACCTGCTCGTCATCAACACCTGCTCCGTCCGCGAACGCGCGGAAGACAAGCTCTATAACCGCCTCGGGGAAATCAGGCGCACGAGAGCCGCGTCAGGTCATCAGATTCAGGTGGCAGTGACCGGCTGCGTTGCGCAACAAGAAGGCGAAAAGCTGCTTCGGCTTGACCCGTCCATCGACGTCATTGTTGGCACCCAGGCCACCAAGCAGTTGCCGGCGTTGTTGGAACTGTCGCGTGCCGATCACCAGCCGCGGGTGGACGTAAACCCCTATGAGGATGTGTCGTTCCCGCTTGGCATGGCCAAAGCGTCCGACCCTGTGCGCGCGTGGGTCACGATCATTGAAGGGTGCAACGAGTTCTGCTCGTTTTGCGTGGTTCCGTATACGCGTGGCCATGAACGGATGAGGCCAGCGAGTGACATTCTGGCAGAGGCACGGCGTGCCGCCGACTCTGGGCGGCTGGAAATTCAGCTGCTGGGGCAGATTGTGAATCACTATCAGGCCCCTGACGATCCAGGCTGCGACTTCCCGGAGCTCCTGCGGCGGGTCAGTGACATTGAAGGCATCCAGCGGATCAGGTTTGCCAGCCCGCACCCTCGTCATGCGTCAGATCGTCTGATTGAGGAGATGCGGACCAACGCGAAGTTGTGTCGTCATTTTCATTTGCCGGTGCAGTCGGGTTCAAACCGCATTCTCAAGGACATGCGGCGCCGCTATACCCGCGAGGAATTTCTGGCGCTTGTTCATCGTCTCCGCGCTGCGGTGGCCGGCATCGTGATCTCAACAGACATGATTGTGGGATTTCCCGGTGAGACGGAAGACGACTTCGACGCCACGTTGTCGCTGGTCTCGGAGGTCCGCTTTCAGTTCATGTATTCGTTCAAGTACTCGCCTCGGCCGAATACCCTCGCTGAGAAACGGATGGCAGACGATGTCCCGGAGGCGGTCAAGGCGCGTCGAATCGTGGCGTTGCAGCAGCTGCAGGGACGCATCCAGCGTGAGATTTTCGAGTCAATGGTCGGCCAGGAATTTGACGTGCTGGTGGACGGGCGGTCCCGCCGCCGGGAGTCGGAACTGGCAGGAAAGACTGCCGGCTGGGTCACGGTGAATTTTCCGGGTGCAGCAGACCTGGTCGGTCGCCTTGTCCGGGTCCGGGTGACAGAAGCCGCGCCAAACAGTGTTCGGGGTGAACTGATTGGAGATACACATGCTCATTGAGATGGCGATCAAGGGGCTGATGGTGGACCCGCTCACTAATCTCCCGATCATTATTCTTCGCGACGAGACCAACGAACGGGTGTTGCCGATCTGGGTGGGGCCTGTGGAGGCCAATGCAATCGCGCTGCAGGTGGAAAACGTCTCCACGCCAAGGCCGATGACGCACGACCTCCTTCGGCATGTGATGGCGCAACTGGGCGGCACACTGACGAGAGTCATCATTCATGACTTGAAGGAAAGCACCTTCTACGCGTATCTGGAGATCGTACGAGACGATGAGCGGATCCTGGTGGATGCTCGACCGAGCGATGCGTTGGCCCTGTCGCTGCGCACCAAAGTGCCGATTTTTGTCAACCTCTCCGTCTTTGAGCACGCGCGGGGGGCCGACGTGGCTCCTCAGCAGGTGGACGAAGAACGTTTGCAGCGGTGGCTGGAGAGTCTGGACCCAGATGATCTCGGCTACAAGATGTAGTGGGTGTAGAATCCTCACAGCCGATGATCATTTCCATCGCCAATCAGAAGGGCGGCGTCGGTAAGACGACCACCGCCATCAATCTTGCCGCCGCGTTTGCCATTCGTGGCCGACGCACATTGCTCATCGACCTCGATCCTCAAGCCAACAGCACCATGTCGTACGTGGACATGGCTACCGTTGAGCGATCGGTGTACGACGCGATTACGGACCCGTCCACTCCGTTCGCCGACATCATCAAGACTTCGACACAGCCGAATCTCTGGGTGGCTCCATCCAGGATTGCGCTGGCCAAACTGGAAGGCAAGCTAGTCGGCGAGTTGGATTCCCACTTCAAGCTCAAGGACAAACTGGCACCCGTGATGTCGGATTTTGACGCCGTGGTCATCGACTGTCCTCCGGCGTTAGGCCTGCTAACTGTCAACGCGCTAGTTGCGTCGACGCACCTGCTGATCCCCATTCAGTCGTCGTATTTCGCCCTCGAAGGGACCGACGATTTGCTTGAGACCATTGAGAAGGTGCGCCTGCGCGCCAATCCTGACCTGCGGATTCTTGGCGTGGTCATCACGATGCACGACAAGCGGACATCACTGGCGAGGGACATCCGCGCACAGATCGACAAGGTGTTTGGCAGCAAGGTGTTCAAGACGGTGATTACCAAGAGTGTCCGGCTCGAAGAGAGCCCGGCCTACAAGGAATCCATTTTCAAGTTTGCGCCCGAGTCATCTGGCGCCACCGAGTATTACCGGCTTTGCGAGGAGGTCATGGATCGTGTCTAAGCGAGGATTGCCATCAACTCTGAAGATGCGTCACGACGAGCACTACGTCGATGCATTGACCAATCCGGCCGGCGCGCCCATCGGCCGGATGATCCCGATCGATCAAATTGATCCCAACCCGGACCAGCCTCGCCAGGTCATGGGAGACCTCTCTGAGCTCATGGCGTCGATTGCCGAGAAGGGCATTATCGAGCCGCTGATCGTCCGACAACGCGGCGGGCGGTATCAAATCGTCGCAGGCGAACGTCGTTACCAAGCCTCGGTTCAGGTGGGTGTCCGCGAACTCCCGGTGGTGATCAGGGACGTCGACGACAACGAAATCATGGAAGTTGCGCTGGTTGAGAACATCCAGCGGAAGGATTTGACGCCGTTTGAAGAGGCTGAGGCCCTGCACGTACTTGCCGAACGATGCGGATACACGCACGAGGATCTCGCCAGGCGGATGGGTAAGTCGCGCACGAATGTCACCGAGTCACTGGCGTTGGCCCAGATGCCAGTTGAGGTCAGAAATCTATGTCGGCTGGCCGACATTTCCTCTAAATCATTGCTTTTACAGATAGTTAGGCAGCAGGACGCTCAGAAAATGATCGCGTTTATTGAGCGTCTGACCAGGGATGGGTCCGGAGCCCCCGTGACGCGTGAGCAGGCGCGAAAAGTCGCCGCGAAACCCAAGGCCGGACGCCCAAAAGCCTACGTCTTTCAATATCGTCCCGCCGCCAAGACGTTCAACTTGAAGCTCCAATTCAAGAAGTCCGACGTCGACAAGACCGAAGTTATTTCGGCGCTCGAGAGCATCATCGACGAACTGCGCAGGAGCTGAAGTTGGCATCCAGCTGACTGCATAAGTATTCAAAAGCATTGATAAAGAGGCGCCCGAATGGGTGCCTCGACCGGCGCTCAAATAAGTGCGCTCTGGTGGAGTGCTCGGAGCGAGTGCTCGGATGGAGCACCTGGTGCTAGCGCCTGGAGCGTGCAAGTGCACGCCGGTGAACACCATCCTGAGCACCTCTCGTGTTAACATGACATAACATTTCTTATCAGACGTTGATTTAATTAGGCATAAAAGTCGCCTGTTGATAACCTGCGGACCCCGTTCGGCCACCTGGCCCGTGATATCGTCTGAAGCAGCCACACGCCGAAAAAAATGCGCACTCTTGACCGCTACCTGATTCGTGAAGCCCTCGGCCCACTGGCCCTTGCCTTGGTCCTGTTCACGTTTTTGATCGCGATTCAGCCGATGCTCAGCGCGGCCGAATTGCTGATCGCCAAGGGCACGCCGATGCCCACGGTCGCATATCTGCTGCTGACTCTCTTGCCGCACGCACTGGGATTGACCATCCCGATGGCGTTTCTTGCCGCCACGGTCATGGCCCTTGGCCGACTGTCTGGCGACCGCGAAGCCGTGGCCCTCCTGGCCTGTGGCGTCAGCCCGCTCAGAATCCTCAGACCGGTGATGGTGCTGTCGGCCATTGCAGCGGGAGCCACCTTCTACGTGCTGGTCTGGCTGATGCCGAGCGCCAATCAGACCTACATGAACGTGACATTTGAGCTGACCCAGAAAATGGCGGCCCAGGATGTCAAAGCACGGTTGTTCTACGAAGGGTTCACCGGCAAGGTCATTCTGGTGTCTGACAAGACGCCAGGCGGGCAATGGCAAGAGGTGCTGTTAGCCGATACGTCCCAGCCGGGCCGTCCGGCGGTTCGACTGGCCCAATCAGGCAGCTTGGTGGTGGACGAAGAACGGCGCCTGGTCAATATCGTGCTGAATCAGGTCTCCGGCTACCAACCGCTGCCAGACACGGGTGAATACCAACTGCAGCAGGCGGGCCAGGAAATCACCCACATCGATCCTGACGTGGTGTTTGGCGCGGGTCGCGGCATCCAGCAGGACCTCAATGCGATGTCGCTCAGCGAAC
>JBKJTD010000016.1:0-11871 GCA_046590915.1 Vicinamibacterales bacterium | reverse complement strand
CCTGGCCGCCCCGAGCCTCGGTCGTCGCCCCATCGCGGACGACCAGACGCCCATTGACCATCACATGGATCATGCCGGTGGGATAGGCGTGCGGCACATCAAAGGTGGCGGTGTCGCCGACGATGGCGGGATCAAAGATCACTAGATCGGCAGCCCATCCTTCGCGGATTTCCCCGCGCTGGTCGAAGCCGAATTGGCGGGCCGGTAGCGACGACAACTTCCGGACCGCTTCCTCCAGGGTGATCACCTTGCGGTCACGCACGTAGTGCCCGAGCACTCGCACGGAGTTGCCATACCCGCGCGGGTGCGGCACGCCGGATCCAAAGACGTTGACACCGGCATCTGACGCGATCCCCACCATTGGATGTCTCATCACCGTCTCCACATCGTCTTCACTCATGAAGTGATAGACCATCGTCGCACCACCGCTCATCATCATCTGGCGCGCCGCTTCGAGCTGTGCATCGGCGGTGTCGGCACCCAGCATCTTCTGCGCGACGGCTTTCATCGACAACCCGTTGAACTCCGGCCGCGCGCGGTAGGTGGCCAGGGTGGCCCATGACAGATCGGTGAATCCTCGGTCGGCGAGCAGTTGCACAATCTCGCCCTTGATCTTTGCCCACGTCGCGTCATCTTTCAGGCGTGCGGACACTTCGGCGTCGGTACCTTCAAGTGCCCACGACGGGAACCGAATCGCGAGACCTGACGAACCGGCGGTGTAGGCGTATTGATCCGCTTCGACGTCGATGCCTCTGCGACGCGCGGCGTCAATCAACGCGAGCGCTTTCGCGCTGGCACCCCACTGCTTCGGACTATCCACCTTCAGGTGGGAAATCTGCACCGGCATCTTGAGGAGTGTGCCGACGTTGATCGACTCGGCCACCGCTTCAAGGAGCGCCGTGCCCTCATTGCGCATATGCGTCACGTACACGCCGTTGTTGTTGGCGGCCACACGCGCAAGCTCGACGATTTCAGATTCCTTCGCGTAGGTGCCTGGGATGTACTGCAGGCCGGTGGAAAACCCCACCGCACCATCGGCCATGGC
Source organism: Vicinamibacterales bacterium (assembly GCA_046590915.1). Taxonomy (GTDB): domain Bacteria; phylum Acidobacteriota; class Vicinamibacteria; order Vicinamibacterales; family SCN-69-37; genus SYFT01. The sequence goes on along the minus strand of JBKJTD010000016.1, from coordinate 10,826 downwards.
CTTGAAGACCAGCGCCTTCATCTTCTGCAGCTCGTCCACCGTCGGTGCCCGCTGCGCACGCCCCATTACCGACTGCCGCACGGTGTTGTGGCCGATCAAGGTCGCGAAATTGACCGCCGGCCCCGCTGACGTCACCTCTTCAAATGCGTCACCCACATCAAGCGCCGAGCCGCCGCAGTTGCCCGCGACGATGGTCGTGACGCCCATTCGAACGAAGTTTGTGGCCTGCGGCTTCTGCGCCAGATCGTCGGCGTGTGTGTGGACATCGATGAAGCCGGGTGCTACGACCTGGCCCCGCACATCGAGACGTTCGCGAGCGGGGGTGTTCACCGGCGGATCGAGTCTGGCGATCCGCCCGTTGTGAATCGCCAGCGATCCCATCCTCGAAGGCGCGCCTGTGCCATCAATGATGCGGGCGTTGACGATCAACAGGTCGACCGGTTCCTGGGGCGTCTGCGCCGCCACGGCGCTGCCCGCCAACAGGACCGCAAGGAAAGCGCCGCGCCTACGCATTCGTGTCATGGGTTTCAGAGATCGCGTGGAGCGGTTTCGCTTCACCCGGCAACACAAACGACAACAGGGTGCCGACCAGCGTAACCACGACCGCCCCCACCACGTTCTGCCACAGCCACGCGGTGTTGGTGAATGCAGCCACGTACGCCACCGAGCCCATCCCGGCAATCAGGGCAAAAAAAGCACTGTTGCCATTGGCTCGTTTGACCATGAGTGCAAGGATGAACACGCCGAGAATTGACCCGTAAAAATACGACCCGAACTTGTTGACGGCCTCGATGAGTGATCCCACGTTGGCGGCAAAGGTCGCCACCACACACGCAAACAGCCCCCAGAACAACGTCGCCCATCGCGAGACGGCCACGTAGTGCGCATCGTCAGCAGCGGTGTTCAGATGCCGTTTGTAGATGTCGATCACCGACGCGGTGGCCAATGAGTTGAGCTCCGCTGCGATGGTCGACATGGCCGCCGCGAAGATGGCAGCAATGATCAGGCCGATGAGCCCAATCGGCAGATGCTGCGTCACAAACGTCGGAAAAATGTAGTTGGTGTCGTTGTACGACGTGTCGCCGGTGACCTCGCTGACCAGCGTCTTCGCACGCGCGCGAACGCCGCGGACGGTCTGGTCTGCCTGCACGAACGCCGCCTCGGTCGTACTGACGTCGGCGTCAGAGGCACCCGCCGTCCGGGACGCAGCAATGGCCTCAGCCGCCGCCTTCCGCGTAGCCTCCGCCTGTGTGAATTCCTGCTCGAGCGCCGCGTATTCAGCCGCACGCGGACTCGCCTGCATCGCGACCATATGCGTGTTCTTGAACAACATCGGCGCGGGCTGGAACAGGAAGTAGGCGAACATCAACACGCCGATGACCAGCACCAGCACCTGCAGCGGAATCTTCCAGAACGCACTCATCAACAGCGAGTGTCGGGCCGCGTCCACCGACTTGGCAGTCAAATATCGCTGCACCTGGCTCTGGTCGGTGCCAAAGTACGACAACTGCAGGAACAAGCCGCCGATGATGCCCGACCAGAACGTGTACTGATTCGTGGTGTCGAAGGTAAAGTCAATCGCCTGCATCTTGCCGACCGATCCGGCGGTGTGTAGTGCGGCACCCACACTGACATTGTCGGGCAGCCCCACGATCAACGCGACCACGGCCGCAATCAGGCCGCCTACAATGACGAACATCTGCTTGACGTCCGCCCAGGTGACCGCCTGCACGCCACCCTTCATCGTGTAGAAGATGGTCGGGATGCCAAACGCCATGATCGTCAGCGTCAGGTTCCAACCGAAGATCACTGACAAAATGACCGACGGCGCAGCAATGACCACGCCGCAGGCCATCGCACGCGACAGCAGGAACAACGACGCTGTAAACAGCCGCGTCTTGGCGTCAAACCGACGCTCCAGATATTCGTACGCGGTGTACACCTTCGCCCGATGAAAAAACGGCACCAGCGTCACCGACAGGATCACCATCGCGATCGGCAACCCGAAATAGACCTGAATAAACGTCAGGCCGCCGACATACCCCTGGCCCGTCGTGCCGACAAGGGTGATCGCCGACAACTGCGTCGCCATGACGGACAGACCCACGGCCCACCACGGCAGCGATCGGTTCGCGAGGAAATAGCCTTCGAGTTTCTCCGTATCACGGCTCAGGCGCAGCCCGGTCCAGACAATCCACACCAGATAGACAATGACGATGGTCCAGTCGATCCAATGCATGACTTATCCGAAATGGCGGCCGAGCCAGTAAAGGCCAAGGATCACGAGGAACTCCACGACAAGCACGGCCGCGTACAGGCCTTTCATGTCTGAGTCACCCGGGCGGGACTGTTGGGACATGCCGAAGAGTATAAGTCGGTGTCAGCGTAATGCGGGCCCACGGGCGGTACGGCCACCTGCGTCCACCCAGCCGTAGTACCCCCCAATCAGCGCTTGCGCCTGGACGCCGTGCTGACCCAGCGCCTGGGCCACACGGAGACTGCTCGCCTCGGCCGGACAGGAGCAATACGTCACGACTCTCCGGGATGCCGCCAGGCGTCGCACCTCGGTCAGCCGCGCTGCCACTGCATCAAGCGGGACATGAATGGCACCAGCAATCCGCCCGTTTTCGTAACTCGCCTGATCGCGCACATCCACCACAAGCACCTCGCCTTTCTCATACAGCCGCTGGAAGACGAGCATCCGCAACCCCTGCGTCGTCTTCTGGTCATCTCGCGCGGCTTTCAATTGTCTTGTCAGATCCGCCACGCCGTTGGCACCGGCCAAGGTCGCAAGGCCAAGCGCCAGAGCAACGCTGAGTGTTGTCGTCCATCTGTGATTCTGTCGTAGCATCGTGTACCTCCGTGCCCGTCTCCCTTATTCACGCGCGTGACCCTCGAAGCGGCTCCTCGGCCGACCCGGATGCCACACACATCGACACGTCACCTGACGTGCTTCACGCGCACCGTGAAGACGCGGCCCACTTCGCGGGTGGTCACGCCGACGGCGTCGCGCGACCCCGCTCCGAACAGGACGTGGCTCGCCTGCTGACGGCCGCCACCCGGGTCCTGCCCATCGGCGCCCAGTCGTCGCTGACCGGAGGCGCCACGCCAGACGGGGGGCTCGTGCTCTCCACGGTGCGGATGACTGGTATTCAGGAAGTGGGCCAGCACCGTTTCCGAGCAGAAGCTGGCGTTGCCATTCAGACGTTGCAGGAACTGCTACATGCGCACGGGCAATGGTACGCACCTTCTCCCACCTACACCGGCGCGTTTGCCGGCGGCGTCGTCGCCACCAACGCGGCCGGCGCAGCCACCTTCAAGTACGGCACCACCCGCTCATGGACGGACGGGCTGACGGTGGTTCTTGCCTGCGGCCACGTGCTCGACATCACACGCGGGGATGTCACGGCCAACGCAGCACGCGAGTTTGAGATCGATTGTCCGTGTGGACGACGAACGCTGCGGCATGGCTCGTATCAAATGCCGGACGTGCCGAAAGTCTCGGCCGGATACTTCGCCGCGCCTGGTATGGACCTGATCGATCTGTTCATCGGCGCAGAAGGCACACTCGGCGTGGTGACGTCGGTGACGTTCCGCGTCCTGCCGGAACCGCCGTCGGTCGCGTGGGCCATGGTCCCGGTGCGCACGGAAACTGGCGCGGTGGCCCTGGTGGACGCGCTCCGCTGCGCCTCGCAGGACACGTGGCGGCTCGGTGACCGTCTCGGCATCGACGTCGCGGCGATCGAACACGTCGATCGGCGCTGCCTTGAAATCCTTCGCGAGGATGGTATCGACCGCAAACACGACATCACGGTTCCGGCAGACGCCGCTCTGATGCTGCTCGTCCAGCTCGAACTGCCCGCTGGCACCACTCCGGCAGACGGCTACGCGCAGGTTGCGGCCGCGCTTGGCTCCGATGCGCCTGACACACCTCTCGTGCGCTTCCTCCGCCTACTCGATACGTCTCAGGCGCTTGACGATGCACAAATCGCGTGGCCGGGTGAGCGTCGCCGCATCGAGCAGTTCCTGGCCTTTCGCGAATCGGCCCCGGCCGGCGTCAATCGCCGCGTGGGTGAGGCCAAACGTCACGTGGACGACCGCATCGAAAAGACCGCGGCCGACATGATCGTGCCCTATGCGCACTTCGGCGCCATGCTGGCGATGTACCGGGACGGATATCAACGTCGCGGTCTGGACTTCGCCATCTGGGGACACATCTCGGACGGCAACGTCCATCCCAACGTCATTCCCCGTTCCTACGCCGACGTTGTCGCCGGCCGCGAGGCCATCCTTGAATTTGGTCGGGAAGTCGCCCGATTGGGTGGGTGTCCCCTTGCGGAGCACGGAGTGGGACGCAGCTCCGTCAAGCAGGCGCTGCTCGAGCAGCTGTACGGCGTGGAGGGCCTCGATGAAATGCGGGCCATGAAAGATGTGCTCGACCCTGAGCGCAAACTCTCGCCGGGGGTGATCTTCGCGTGAGCCTAGCGGATTCTGACGGTCACACCGAACTTGCGAAAGTTTGTGTACGTCGACTCCACCAGCACCTCTTCCTTGTGCTGCGGTGTGGCGTGTGTGTAACGCTCGACGAGCGCTGACGGCAACCACAGGTCGAGCGTGTCCACATGGGTGAACGTGGCCGTCAGGCTCGCGGTTGTCGGGCCGTCTTTCATGGTGATGAAGGAGCGGTGCAACCGGCCGGTGGCAGCGTCAAGCGTCAGCTCGCCATGAGTGTAGAGCGCAGACATGTCCGAGCCGAGAATCAGCGTGGGTCGGTCGCGTTCAGTGAACGAAAAGGTGACACGCGTGCCGGCGTCGGTGGCGACGACCTCCCGTCGCTCAAACTTGAAACGACTCTGATGTTTGGGATCGAGAATGGCCAGCGCGAGCATCGGGTCGTTGAAGTTTCTGGTGACTGATCCGATGTTGTAGCGCGCATTGCGATCCGCGAGGGCGCGGCCGATTCGCGCCATCGAACCCCGGTTGAGCAACCCACGCAGGTCTTGAGCAGCGTCCACCGGTGTGCCGTCCACCACGCTGATATCCCGCACCGACAACCAGCCGCCATCGGCCGCGACGTACGACAGAAAGAAGTCTCCCGCAGTCTGTCGGCGCGCAGTGGGGCGATTCCGCTCGTCAAACACCTGTTGAACGGTCACTTCGTCGGCCAGGACAAATTCGAGGGCTGTCTGATAGGTCTTGAGATATTTGGAGGCGGCCGCCAGCACGGCTCGGGGTGAGGTGTCGACGGGCTTCGGGCGACCCTGCGCCACAGGGCTGGCGCCGGCAACGAGGATGAACAGGGTCAGCAGTGTTTTCATGAACCCTATTCAGTGTTCCACAACGTAATATTCAGGTGGAGGTTTTTCAGATGTTCAGACGCACAACACTCGCCTTGGCGGCATTCGCGATATTCACGGTCGGGGTCGGGGTGGCGCCGGTATTCGCACAGACGGTCGATGAGATTCTGGCGAAAAACTACGCGTCAAAAGGCGGACTCGAAAAGTGGAAGTCCATTCAGACGCAAAAGATGACCGGCGTGGCGTCGGCTCAGGGATTCGAGCTCGGCATGGTCGTCTACGGCAAGCGGCCCAACCTGGGACGGCAGGACCTGACGATTCAGATTCCCGGGCAGCCGGCGATGACGATGGTCAATGTGTTTGACGGGGCCAAGGCGTGGATGATTAATCCCATGTCCGGGTCGGACACGCCCGTGGAGATGAGCGGTCCGGAAGCCGACACCGTGAAGGAACAGTCAGACTTTGACGGCTCGCTTGTGGACTACAAGGCCAAGGGCCACACCGTTGAACTGGTCGGCACCGAGACGCTCGGCACCAAGAAGGTTCATCACCTCAAGGTCACCCGCAAGGACCAGCCGACGCAGCATTACTACCTCGATGCGGAACTGGGTACCGAGGTAAAGGTGACGACTGACGCCGGTGCCGGCCCTGCCGTGGAAACCGAGATGTCGGAATACCGCACGGTGGAGGGCGTCCAGGTGCCCCACCTCATCCGTGTGATGCAGGGTGGTCAGGTGCAGGCCGAACTGCGGATCTCGAAGGTGGAGTTCAACGTGCCCCTTGAGGACTCGTTGTTCAAAATCAAGTAGTCATTCACAGCGAGACATGGAGGTGTTTGATCTTTGAAGAAGATCTGAACTCCATGTCTCGTTGTGAACCGAACCGGTCTCCCTAGACTGCACCAGCGTGCGGTCGGCCGCCTGAACGTCCCGATGCATCAGTGTGGAAATGGCGTTCAGCGTGTTGAACAGGAAGTGTGGATGCAGTTGTCGCTGCAGCGTCTGCAGTTGGGCCTCCATGAGCCGCGTTTCGAGATTGGCCTGTCGCAGCCCGCGCTCCCACGACTCCGCGTAGTAGAAAAACGCGTGTGCGCCGGCCACGATGCCCGCGCCGGCGAAGAGCTCCCAGTCGAGCGTGCTCGCCGCCGGCAGTGGGAAGGTCCGAATCCACTGGTCGCTCCACGCGGCCAGCTCCTTCCCCTCGGACCGCAGACCCGGCGACAGCCACCACACCAGCGTCTGTGCGGTGGTCAGCGAGGCGATGTGCAGGAACGATGCAACCACCAGAGCAGCCAGATGAACCGGCACGGCGACGCGTGGGCGGCGATCGATGCGAAGGCGCCTGGCAAGCACGGCAAGGGGCAGACACAGGACGGCCCATCCGAGCCAGAACGCAAGATTGAGCATGACCAGCGCCTCAACCGGCTGCGCTCGGCCGGAGATGCGGGTGGCGACATAGGCGAGCGAGCTTGAGAAGCCGGCAGCGACAAGCGCCCCGAGCAGAACGAAAAGGATCGCGCGTGAGCGTCGTGGCACCAGGCCACTATGGGAAGCCGTCGGAAGACTGTCAACGCGAAAGTCGCAAAAAGCCGGTATTATTCGGAGCGTGAGTACGACGAGCCGCACACAGCGGCAACAAGGCGATCCCTGGACCGTGACCGATGCCGCAGAGCTTTACGAGGTTGCGCGCTGGGGTCAGGGTTATTTCTCAGTTGGCCCGAACGGACACGTGCTGGCGCATGCCACGAAAGAACCCGGCAGAGCGATAGACCTGAAGCAACTGGTCGATCACCTGCAGCTGCGCGGCATCGGATTACCGATCCTCATACGGTTCCGCGACATCCTGCGGCATCGCCTCGGCGATATTCACAGCGCTTTTCAAGCGGCGATCAATCAGCACCAGTACAACGGCAAGTACATCTGCGTGTACCCGATCAAGGTCAACCAACAGCGACAGGTTGTCGAAGAGGTGCTGGACTTCGGTCGCGAGTACGGGTTTGGTCTCGAGGCCGGCTCGAAACCGGAGCTGCTCGCGGTCGTCGCCATGACGACCAACGACACGCCGATCATCTGCAACGGATTCAAGGACGCGGAGTTCATCGAGATGGCGATGCTCGCGCTCAAGATGGGCCGCCAGATTATTCCGGTCGTTGAGAAGTACACCGAGCTGAAACTGGTTCTTGAATACGCCAAGAAGGTCGGCGTGCGACCGCAGATTGGTTTCCGAGTCAAACTCGCCGCCCGTGGTGGCGGCCGCTGGCAGTCGTCGGGCGGGTATCGCTCGAAGTTCGGCCTCACCGTCGCCGAGGTCCGCAAGGGCCTCGAAGAACTCAAGGCGCACGGCATGGAGGACTGCTTCAAACTTCTCCACTTCCATCTCGGCAGCCAGATCCCGAATATCCGCATCGTCAAGGGCGCGCTCAACGAAGCAGCGCGTATTTATGCGGAACTCGTCAAAGCCGGTGCCGGTCTTGAATTCCTCGACGTTGGTGGCGGTCTCGGCATCGACTACGACGGATCACAGACCAACTTCGAGTCGAGCGTGAACTACACGCTTCAGGAATACGCCAACGACGTCGTCTATCACGTGCAGACGGTGTGTGATGACGCGGGAGTCACACATCCGACGATCATCTCGGAGAGTGGCCGGGCGATCGTCGCGTACCACAGCATGCTCGTCTTCAACGTGCTTGGTGTCTCCGGTTTTGGCGATGAAGAGATTCCCACCAACGGTAGCGACGACCAACTCGAACAGCCCATCATCGACCTGAAGGAAACGTATCAGAACCTCACGGCGCGCAACGCGCTCGAGAGTTATCACGATGCACAGCAGGCGCTCGACATGGCGCTCAACCTGTTCAACGGCGGTTACCTCCCGCTCGACCAGCGGTGTCAGGCCGAAACCTTGTACTGGGCCATCTGCAGCAAGCTGCGGAAGCTGGCGCAGACGATGGAGGATGTGCCTGAGGATCTGCAGACACTCGACGACACACTCGCCGACACCTACTTCTGCAACTTCTCGCTGTTCCAGTCGATCCCGGACTCGTGGGCGATCAAGCAGTTGTTCCCCGTGATGCCGATTCATCGGCTCAACGAGGCTCCCACCCGGCAGGCCGTGCTTGGCGACATCACCTGCGACTCGGACGGGAAGATCGATCAATTCATCGATCGGCGCGACGTCAAGAAGACCCTCGCGTTGCACACGTTTACCGGTGAGCCGTATTACCTTGGCGTGTTTCTGGTGGGCGCGTATCAGGAGATACTCGGCGACCTGCACAACCTCTTCGGCGACACACACGCCGTGCATGTGAGTCTCGACGCCGGTGGCAACGTGGTGCTCGAGTCGGTCATCAAGGGCGACACCGTCCGCGAAGTGCTCGATTACGTCGAGTTTGACGCAGACACTCTGCTGCGGAAACTTCGTCAGTCGGTTGAGGTCGCCGTACGAGAGAATCGTCTTGACTATGAGGAATCCGGACGCCTCCTGCGGTTCTACGAAGACGGTCTCCACGGGTACACGTACCTCGAAGATCCCAACGAGTAGGAATTTCGAACCCTTTTCCTCGGAGGCCATGTCTTCGGAGGCGCTGGGCTTCAGCCCGGCGCGTGCCGCCAAGGCCTGGGCCCTGGCACTTCTTCTCGCCTGTACGACCGCGTGCGCAACCGCGCCGTCCCCCACGCCGCCTACGCCACCCACATCACCAACACCAGCTGCCACACCTACCCCACCTGCAGCTCAACGCCCCATTGTCGTCCTCATTTCCCTCGACGGCTGGCGCCATGACTATCTCGCCCGCGCCGATGTTCCGACGCTGCGAGCTCTGGCCGCGCAGGGTGTGCGTTCCGAGGGTCTCATCCCGACGTTCCCCTCGAAGACATTCCCGAATCACTACACCATCGTGACCGGGCTCTATCCGGAGAATCACGGCATCGTGTCGAACACGATGTTCGATCCTGCCATCGGACCGGAACAGTTCACGATGTCCTCCCCGACGGCGAAGGATTCGCGGTGGTGGGGTGGCGAACCGTTGTGGGTGACTGCCGAAAAACAGGGGCAACGATCGGCGTCGATGTTCTGGCCAGGCAGCGAGGTGGAGATTGGCGGCGTGCGACCGTCGCATTGGAAGCCGTACACCGATGCCTATCCCCATCGCGATCGCGTGAACCAGGTCCTGGGCTGGTTGAAGCTGCCGTCAGCGGATCGGCCAACGTTTATTACGTTGTACTTCAGCGAAGTCGACACCGTCGGCCACAGTGCTGGGCCTGAATCCCCGCTCGTGCTGGAGGCTGCCGCGCGACTTGATGTCGAGATTGCCGCACTCACGGCCGGTGTGCGGGCGCTTGGTCTTGATTCACTCGTTCATTACGTAATCGTGTCGGACCACGGCATGTCGCAGCTCTCGAACGAGCGCGTGATCGTGCTCGACGACTATCTCGACATGAGCACGGTGACGACGATTGATGGGTCTCCGGTGATAGGTCTGAGCCCACGCACCGGCACCGTGGACGACATCGTCACGGCGCTCAAGGCGAGACATCCACACTTGTCCGTGTTCAAGCGGGAGGACACGCCAGAACATCTGCACTACCGGAAGCATCCGAGGATCCCGCCGGTGGTGGCCCTGGCTGACGATGGCTGGACACTCGCGTCGCGCACGCAGATGCTCGGTTGGCTGAAGGAAGGCCGCACACTCGGCGGCGCGCATGGCTACGATACCCACCTCAAATCGATGCAGGGGTTGCTGATCGTGTCAGGGCCGCAATTCCGTTCGTGGCAGGTGATTCCCCCGATTCAGAACATCCATCTGTACGAGATGATGGCGCGGGTGCTGGGACTGAAGCCTGCGGCCAATGACGGCTCTCGCTCTGCGACGACCGCGTTTTTTCGGTAGCGGTGCGGCAACGGCTGAGCGTCGCCTGTGCATACGCGCGTGGATTCCGCAGCCATACGCGGGACCACGGCCCTGGTATTCGGTGCAAGTCTTGCGCTACGAGTCGTTTACGCGACGACGTCTAACGCGTTTCCGCATTACGCTGCGAGCGCCCGCGGCCATACACGTCTGTTTGCGGGTAAGCAACGGAACGGCCGTTGGTGGAGATCGATGTATCATCCTGTCGTTCAATGAGTTGCCGGCTTTACAGTGGAGTGGTCGACCAGCGTATGGCTGCGAGCGCGGCCTTGCGGTCTACTCCATGACTAGTTAGCCGGTCACGATTTGCTTCAGGAATCAGGACCGATCTGAGCAGAGCCGACCAGATTGCCAGAGGACGGGCATCAGAGCGACAATCGCTCGGTGAAGTTCGAGATCGTCGGGGACATCGAACAAGTTGAAACGATCGCGTCAGGGCGCGGCGTCAAGATTCGGCCGCATCTCCAAAAGGCCTACGGCAAGGGTCGCTGGCGCAAACTCAAGGGCGTAGCAACCGTCCGTCTGACGAACCGCAAGCTCCGGAAAGTTGAGCTACATTGGTACGAAGCTCACGGCATCGGCAGGCGAGATTTCAAGATCAAGACGTTTTTGGCTTAGTC
>JBKJTD010000104.1:0-4034 GCA_046590915.1 Vicinamibacterales bacterium | reverse complement strand
ACACGATGTGGTCCACCCTATCAAACCCGTGGGCCTTCGTGAGTACCGGGAGGTACGCGGCCGACCCGCATGCCACCTCGACCTTCCCAAAGCGGCCTTTCAGGCGTTTGGCAAAACCGGGGTCGATCTCAATCGCCAGGCACCGGGCCTGCAGCCCAAGTTCCTCCGCGATGACTTTGGTGACCACGCCCGTGCCAGGGCCCAGTTCGACGATGTGTGAGTCTCCCGAAAAATCCAGTCCGGCCACCAGCGCACACGCGAGCGTGCGCGAACTGGGCGAGACCGCGCCAATGGTCCGCGGGCTGCGGACAAAGCGTCCGAGCAAAGAAAGGTGCTCGTTCATGGAGTCGGGACTATACCCCGTTTCCGGCGCTGAGGCGCCCGAACAGCCGGTGTGCGGTCTGCACCGACCCATGCAGTGAACTGATGCGTAGGCCGCGTCCGCGCGTGAGCAACTGCTGCGCCAGTGCGAGCGACCACGCAAAACCAGCGGCGGCTTCATCCTCAGATGACCGGAGCATTTCCAGCAGTCCGTCGGGAAGCCGTACGCCGGTCACTTCGCTGGCATGAAACTCCACCTGCCTCGCACTTTCGACCGCGACGATGGCCGTGATCACGGGCAGCCCGGCGGCTTCAAGCGTCGGCCAGACGCGATCAAACGCCTCGAGATCAAAAATCGGCGGCGTCAGCAGATATTCGGCTCCCGCCTCCACCTTGAACGCCAATCGTCGCCACTCGGCATCCAGATCGTGTGCGAAGGGATTGACTGCCGCGCCGATGTGAAACTCGGTCCGTTCGCCGATTGACTGCCCGCCGATGTCACGCCCGTGATTGAGTCGCGTGGCCATGTTGATCAGGCCAATCGCATCGACATCAAACACCGAGGTCGCATCGGCGTACGCCGACTGCGGCGCCGGGTCGCCAGTCGTCAGCAGCACGTTGCGAATGCCGAGTGTGTGCGCGCCAAGCAGGTCGGACTGCAGCCCCATCAGATGGCGATCGCGACACGACACATGGAGGATCGCATCAAGGCCCGTTTCCTTCTGCATGTGCAGCGCCAGCGCCAGCGCACTTACGCGCGCGCCGTTGCGCGGATAGTCGGGCACGCTGACCGCCGACACGCCAGCCGCCATGAGTGCACGGGCGTGCGCGGTCGCGATCTCCAGATCGAGACCACGCGGCGCGGAGGCCTCGCCCACACAGACAAACGCCGACGAGTCGAGCAATCGGCCGAACGCCGACTTCTCTGCGCGCGCGGCCGACGGCACTTCGGCCACCGGTTCCACTCCGGCCGTCTGCCGCGCTGGGGTCGGCGTTGGCCGCGCCGCGCGCACCGCTGCCGCAATCTGGCGGGTGTGTTCGGGAGTCGTGCCGCAGCATCCCCCCACCATTCGCACACCGGCGCCAAGGAACCGCTTGGCGTAACTCGCCAGATACTCTGGTGATCCCAGATACAGGTTCCGGCCGTCCACGTCGCGGGGCCTGCCGGCGTTGGGCTGTGCCGACAGTGCACACCCGGTCAACCCAGCCATCCGCTCGACGGTTTCGAGCATCGCGGCCGGTCCGACACTGCAATTGACGCCAATCACGTCGGCGCCTGCCGCCTCAAGCATCGGCGCAAACGTTTCGGGTGGCGTGCCGTCGAGACTGTGACCATCATCCTCTGTGGTCATCTGCGCGACGATGGGCAGGTGGCTGACCGTGCGGACACCTTTGATGGCAGCCACCAGTTCGTTGGCGTCACGGAAGGTTTCCAGGATGAAGAGATCCACTCCGCCCTCGGCCAGTGCGGCGGCCTGTTGGCTGAATACGTCCTCCGCTTCTGCCACACCCGTCCTGCCCCACGGTTCGAGGCGCACACCCAGCGGGCCGATCGCGCCGGCGACAAACACGCGGTCGCCGGCTGCGCGGCGCGCAATGGTGGCACCGGCGTGATTGATCGCGTGCACGTCGGCAGAAAGACCAAACGTGCCGAGTTTGATGCGGTTGGCGCCGAACGTATTGGTTTCGATGACGTCCGCGCCCGCGCGCACGTATTCGTGATGAACGTCGGCGACCAGACTCGCGTGCGTGAGATTCAGTTCGTCAAAACACCGATTGAGGAACACGCCGCGCGCGTACAGCACGGTGCCCATGGCGCCGTCACACACGAGTACCCGCTCGCGCAGCGCGTCGAGAAACGCGCGTGCCACGATCAGCGTGCCTGAGTGGCGGGTGGCGTACCCGGGGCAGCGACCAGCAGCTCGGTCTTGTCCCAGATGAAGTCCTGGTTGCTGTAGACCGCCAGTTCGTAATCCTTGCCCATGAAGATTGCCGAGACCGGACAGGCCTCTTCGCAGAACCCGCAGAAAATGCAGCGCGTCTTGTGAATCTGGTAGAGCTCGGCGTATCGCGGGCCGGCTTGCACGGTGCCGTCGTTTTCCGCGCCCTCGAGGTAAATCGCGTCTGCCGGACAGGCCACGGCGCACAGGCCGCACGCCACGCATTTTTCAAGGCCGTTCTCATCGCGCATCAGCACCTGTTTGCCGCGGTACCGAGGAAACACGGGCACCTTCTGATCCGGATAATGCACCGTGATCGGCTTTTTGAACATGTGCTTGAAGGTGTTTGAGAACCCCTTAATAAACGGCCCAATCATGCTCGCCATGATATCAAATGGAGAGGACCGACCGTAAGGAGCCAGTGCCGTGAATCACGACCACCAGCCAGAGGACCATCCCGTCGCCGACCCCGCGCAGACCGCCACGCCTGAATGGCCGCGGATGGTCGAGCCGGAGAGTGAGGAAGCCTGGGCCGCCCTCGGCATCACCATGCCACCGCCCCAGCCCGCTCCCGTGGACCCCGTGGCCCCGGTTCAAGGCGGCGCCCGCATCACGATCGACCGCCGTTCCGCCGTCATGAGCCGCATCGGCGAGGAAGTGTTCGCCTGGGTCAAGACGCTGGCCTCGGCCGCCGTCTATGCGACGCTGATTGTCACGTTCGGCTTCCAGGTCGCCCGCGTCGAAGGCCAGAGCATGGCCCCCACGCTGGAAGACCAGGACCGCCTGATCGTCAACAAACTCGCCTACCAGTTCGATGCGCCGCAACAGGGCGATATCGTGATGCTCTATTACCCGAAGGACCCGGACAAGTCGTTCGTCAAACGGGTCATTGCCGAACCACTCGACACCGTGCGCATGCAGGACGGCCGCGTCTACGTGAACGAAGTCATGATCGAAGACGACTTCATTCCCGACCAATACCAGACCACCGACAACATGGCGCCTGAACTGGTGCCCGAGGGGTACTACTTCGTGATGGGTGACCATCGAAACAACAGCTCAGACAGCCGGCACTGGGGCATGGTGCCAAGGAAATACATTCTCGGGCGCGTGCAACTGCGCTGGTGGCCTTTCTCACATGCTCGATTTTTTAATTCTGAAGAGATGCTTCCCTCTGTCAATGAGGCAATGAGGCAATGAGCCAATGGGGCAATGGGCAATGGGCAATGGGCAATGGGCAATGAAGCAATGAATGCAGCGTGATAGCAACGCTCTTCATTGCCCCATTGCCTCATTTGTACATGTCGAGAATCTTTTCAGCGTACATGGTCGCAATGACGCGGCGTTTGACCTTGAACGTGGGGGTCAGCTCCCCTGAGGCCAGCGTAAATTCGCGGCCGAGCAACCGGAACTGCTTCAGCCGTTCGAATTGGGCGAGTCCGTGGTTCACATCAGCAACGATCGCCGCGTAAACGGCCTGCACCTCGGCACTCAGAAGCCATAGGTCAACGTGCGCCTGCTCTGTCGGCATCGCCGTAGCAAGGTGCCGCGCGAGCGCGGAAAAGTCAGGCACGAGCAACACAGAGGGAAAGTGCCGCCCCTCCCCCACCACGACGGCTTCACTGACGAGCGGATGTTTCTTGAACTGTGCCTCGATTGACTGCGGCGCGATCTTTTTGCCGCCCGACGTCACCAGCAATTCCTTCTTGCGATCGGTGATGCGCAGATAGCCATCCGCATCGATCGCTCCGATGTCGCCGGTGTGGAACCAGC
>JBKJTD010000414.1:0-6046 GCA_046590915.1 Vicinamibacterales bacterium | reverse complement strand
GCGGCCGTGAGCCTGACGCTAGTCTGCTTCACGATCGGAAATCATCAGTGTGGCCTCGACGTCGCTGCCGTTGACGAAGTGCTGCGAGTGGTCGCGGTCACTCCGCTCCCGGGCGCGCCCCCGTTTGTCGAAGGCGTGATCAATCGGCGCGGGACCGTCACGCCGGTGATCGATCTCAGGAAGCGTGTGGGCCTGACGCCGGGACCGTACGACGAGGCGACTCGGATCGTGATTACGGCGTTGCGCGGGTATCCCGCGGGCCTGATCGTCGATGCGGTGTCGGATGTCATCACGATCGACGAAACTGGCATGGGTATCGATCCCAGCGAGGCCCTGGGCCTGGACCTGCGCCAGTACGCGGCGCGCGTGGTCACGGTCGAGGGTGCATTGGTCGTCGTCATCGACCCGGCGCGTATCCTGACGGACGAAGAGGGACGCCAATTCGGAGCGGCGGTTCCGCCGCCAGGTGAAGCCGATGAACAGGAGCACGACGTTGCGTAGAACCCTCATCGTCGACGATCAGGCCAGTATTCGACGGGTGGTCCGCGCCTACCTGGAAACGATCCAGAAGTGCCAGGTCGTTGAAGCGGTCAACGGCGTCGATGCGATCAGGCAGCTCGCCAAATCGAGCTTCGACCTGATCATCACGGACCTCGTGATGCCGGAGATGACGGGACTCGAGTTGCTAGGCTACGTAAGACGCCACGCGGGCTTCCGGCAGATCCCCGTTGTCATGTTGACGAGCCAGGGCGAGGAGACCGATCGCCGCAAGGCACTGGCGCTTGGCGTCAACGACTACCTGGTGAAACCGTTCGCGCCTTTGTCGATGAAAGCCGTCGTCGAGAAATACCTATGACCAACAAAATCGCGGTGGTGTGTGACGACGATGCCACGATGGTGCGGATTGAGCGGATCATATTGACCCGCCATGGGTTTACCGTGCATGAGGCAAGTGATGGCGACGCGGGCCTCGCGCTGATCCGTGGCCTGAGTCCGAGCTTGGTCCTGCTCGATCTGCAGATGCCAGGCAAGGACGGCGTGTCCGTGCTCACCCAATTGCAGGGCATGGGCCATAACGGTGCTTACATCATTGTGCTGTCGGCGGAAGACCGAGGTGCGATCGACGCGCGCATCCACGGGCTCGGGGCCAGCGAGTCGATGAGTAAGCCGTTCAATCCGATGGAGTTCTCGAAAAAAATCGGGACGCTGATTCTCGACGGCAAGATTTGAGGGCGATCAGGACCGCAACTTCGCGAGTGCGGCGCCAATCATGTCGTGGGACGGAACTCCGTCCCGGTAAAACCGTCAGGTGGGCTGCGGCAACGGCGGCTTCGGTACTGCGAGACCGAACACGTCGCGATTGGCAAACAGCAGCGTCGGTGTCGGATACCCGCGTCTGAGGTCGTCTGCCGGCAACGTATCGAGATCGACGACCGTGAACGTGGCAGGGGGCGTCAGCCCGCCCGCGGCAGTTTCCAGATTGGTCCGCATGGTCTCGGTGCCCACGCAGCCGCCACGCGTCAACAGCACAATCCCATTGTCGGAATTCGGCACTCCAGCACAGGCAGACTTCAGCAGCACCCCGCCCTCATCAATGATCTCAGTCGCATGTGAGAAGTATCTTAAACCGACTGGCCACCTGAACCCATACTGACTGCACGTAGTCGATCCGGTCTTCGACCGACAGCGCATCGAACCCAACGGGCGGAAGCGCAGTGAATGGACCATGGCCGAACGTACCGCCGAGGATTACCGTCCCACCACGATCACGCCTTTCAGCATGTCCATGCCGCACGCGAACGACAACTCGCCTGGAGGCTGCGGAGGTAGGCGGATCGTGATCCGTGCATTGAGGGGCAGGTCGCGGCGAACCCTGAGATCGGGAATAGCGACCTCCGTTGCACATGTCTCATCCACGCGACGGATAAACACGAGATCGACTGGCTGATTGGCGGGGACTGTGACGCGCGCTGGCACCAAACCGGTCGCAGTGATTTCGATCACGCGCGTCGCCACCGTCGGCCGCCCCTCGGACGGCATCGGGGCCGTCGCGGTCCCGGCCGTTGCCTCGGGCGGCGGCCATCCCAATCGATCACGTTCCGCGCGCAGCGCAAAACTCCCCGCCGTGACCACGCGGTCGCCCGCGGCCAGACCGGTGGTCACCACAACCGAGTCGCCGGTCGATGCGCCTAGCGTCACCACGCGCTCGGCAAAGCGGCCGCGCGCCAGTTCCACAAACACCACCTGCACCGCACCGAGCGACTGCACCGCAGATTTCGGGACCACCAGATCAGACGATACGGCAGCAGTGCCCAGGTCTACCGAGACAAACATGCCGAAGCGCAGCGCTTCGTCGCGGTTCTCCACCTCGATGCGCACCTTCGCGGTGCGTGTGTCCCTGGCGATCGCGGGATCGAGATACGTCACCCGTCCGGTCCATTCACGACCGGGGAATGTTTCGCTGGTCACGCGGGCCTGTTGGCCTTCCCGCACGTGCCCCAGGTCGGCCTCAAACACGTCCGCAATCACCCACACGCGCGAGCGGTCAGCCACCGTCACAAGGGATTCACCTGCCGTAACGTTCTGCCCGGGATTCGCCGTCCTCGCGGTGACAACTCCACCGGCCTGCGCGATCACGTCGAACACCTCGGGCAGCGTCTCGCCCTGCCCCATCGCGCTGAGCCGTGACTCGGACAACCCGAGTCGCTGCAGTCGCAGGCGCGCAGTGTCCAATTCCGTCCGCACGCGCACCATGCTCGCCTGGTCTTCCTCCAGATCCTGCCGACTCGCCGCGCCGATCTTCGCCAGTGATTCCGTCCGCGCAACGCGCTGGGCGACGACATCGCGCTCAGCTCTGATGGTGAGCCATCGCCGCACCTCGTCGGTCAGTTCGGGACTGCGGAGCCGTGCGACGACCGCGCCCGGCCGAATCACCTGACCCAGCTCGACACGCATCTCGATCACCGAACCGGACATGAGCGTCGTGACCTCGACCACCTTGTACCCGTGAGGCTCCACAATCCCGGGCAGACGCCGGCTTGCGACATCGCCGCCGCGCTGCACCGCGACCACCACAATGCCTGCGCGTGTGAGGGCCTCTTCGGATAACACCAGCTCACGGCCGACCGCGGGTTCGACCGCCTTCGGCGCCGCTTCGGCAACTGGGGGGGCCATCCCGACAGGATCCGCCGGACCGGTCCACTGCTGCACGAGATAGAGACCGGCCGCACCCATCGCCACAAGACCCGCACCGACAAGCATCCGCTTGATCGTGATCATGACTGCCCTCCCCATGCGCGCAGCACGGCGGCACGCGCCTCACACCAATCCCGCAGTGCCATCGTGTACGTCATCTGCAAATCGAGATACCGCCGTTCTTCTTCAATGACATCAAAGAGCGTGCCCTGCCCAAGCGCCCAGCGCTCGCGCACGACCTCCAGGTTCTTTGTCGCCAATCCGATCAAACCCATGCGATACCGATGGACGGTCGCCGCTGCGGCGGTGTCTCGGGCAATCGCCGCCGCCATCTCCGCCTCGGCATCGAGTTTGAGCGCTGAGACTTCAAATTTCGCGGCGCTTCCCTGCGCTGTCGCTGCGGCAATGGCCCCCTGCTGACGGTTTCGCCACGGCAGGTCCACCATCACACCCACCATGACCTCGTTCATGCGTTCGCGTCCGACGGTGCGCCACATGTACTCGCCGGTCACACCGAGGTCGAGTCGTCCTTCTCTTCGAGCTAGATGCTGCATCGCGTCCGCGCGTCCAACCATCGCGGTGGCCGCGCGCACATCCGGTCGCACCTCGACCGCCGACGCCGGCGGCGAGGTCGGCAACGCCGGAAGTCCCTCAATCGCATCGTCGAGCGATGAAGAGAGTTGAAGCGGCTGATGAATCGGCCACCCAACGGCGGCCTTGAGTGCAGCCATCGCTGCATCCACTTCGCCTTGCCATGTGAGAGCCTCAGCGTCAGCGCGCTGCCACTCCACATCCGCCAGATCCCGATCGAGTGGAGTACCCGCGCCCGTGTCGGCTCGCGCCCGCAACATGTCCAGCCGCGAGCGCGCGGCCTGCGCCACCTGACGCACGACTCCGAGCTGCCGCACCGCTGCGAGGAGATCCGCCGCCCGCACGCGGACCATGGCCGCACGGTTGGTTTTTTCCAACTCCACCAGCGCGATGGCCCGCGAGACGTCGTGATCAGCCACGGCCACGCGTGCGTCGCGCCGAAACAGATCGAGCGGCACGGTCAGACTGAACGACGTCTCGGTATCGGCCCCGCCAAACTGCTCCCGGCGGTCCGCACCGGCGATCGGGTTCGGACGCAATGACGCCTGTTTGCGCTCTCCTTCTGCGACCTGGATTCGTGCGGATGCGGCCGCAATCATCGGCGCACGCTCCATCGCCATCGCGACCAGCGCCTCAATCGACAGCCCGTTCGGCGCCACAACCGGCGACTGTGCCCACACGGGACCGGCGCCAGTCCCCACCGCCACGACAGTCATCAGCATGTATCTCGTGAGTGTTGTCATCGCACATCCCCATCAAACGCTACTGATTTCGCACCGGTCGGGCCGGTCCACTCCACTGTGAATCGCCAGGCCCCGGACATCCCGAACTCGCCTGTCGCCCTCACCCGCCCGGTGCCGATCGGCTGCGTCGTCAAACCTGCCGTCATCACCAAGCCGGGCATCGCCATCGACGCCGACACACGTGCGTCCCGCACATCCATTGGCACACCGGCAGCGTCAGTGAACTCGAGGACAAAACGTGTACGGCCCTGCGACAATCCCTGCTGTCCGTCCTCAGCGAGAAGCCGAACGATGACGTCGCCGGCGGTGGCCTCTTGGACCACCACACGCGGGGACGCTCCCTCATGCGACCGCGCCACCCACCAAGTCGCCGCGATCGCGACGACGCCGAGCAGGAGCAGGCCCCCAAGGACGGCCCGCCGAGAAATGAGCTCGGAGGCGATTGCAGGTCTGTAATCGCCTCCGAGCTCATTTTCGGGAGCGGGTGGCAAGTGTCGTGATCGGAGCCAGTAGAAGATCACGGGGGTGACGATGAGCACGTGCAGGAGGGAGGACACCATGCCGCCCAGGACAGGCGCCGCGAGAGGCTTCATCACTTCGGCGCCGGCACTCGAACTCCACATGATGGGCATGAGTCCGGCCACCACAGTGGAGACCGTCATGACCTTGGGGCGCAGGCGCAACAACGCACCCTCCATCACAGCCGCGCGCAGGGCCGATCGGGTCAACACGCCTCCCGCGGCCGCTGTCGTGCGGACCACGGCGTCTTCAAGATAGATGACCATGATCATGCCCGTCTGCACGGCGGTGCCGAAGAGCGCGATGAAGCCGACCCACACAGCGACCGAGAAGTTGTAGTCGAGCGCCCACACCAGGTACACGCCACCTGTGAGCGCGAATGGCACAGCCAGCAGCACATGCGCGGCCTCGAGGGCTGAGTGGTAGGTGAAATAGAGCAGCACAAAAATCACGATCAACACGAGCGGCAACACGATCAGCAGGCGCTCCCTCGCGTGTTGCTGGTTTTCGTAGCGGCCGCTCCAGCTGATGAAATACCCGGGCGGCATCGCGACGCTCGCGGTCACCGCTGCCTTCGCTTCGTCCACAAACCCGACGACGTCGCGACCCTGCACGTTAAGAAGCACGGTCGCCAACATCAAACCGTTCTCGGCGGCGATCATTGACGGCCCACGGACGGACTCAAACGTCGCGACCGACCCCAGCGGCACCTGCGCACCCGCTTCGGTCAGGATGGGAATCTGTGCCAGGTCAGCGGAGTCTTTGCGAAACCTCTCGGCAATCCGCACGCGGATCGGATACCGCTCGCGGCCTTGAATCGTGCGGCCCACAGGGGCCTCTCCAATCGCGAACTCGACTGTCTGTTCGACGTCAGCCACGCTGAGGCCGAACCGCGCGGCGGCTTCCCGATCGACACGCACATTCAGGTATTGGCCACTCGCCACGGGCTCCGGGTACACGTTTGCGGACCCCTGGACGGTGCGGAGTACCTCGGCGAC
>JBKJTD010000407.1:0-7843 GCA_046590915.1 Vicinamibacterales bacterium | reverse complement strand
GGGGCCACCGCATGGGCAACTTCACGCTGGTCGACGCGATGTACCGCGACGGCTTTCGGTGTTCGTTGTCGGGGCTCATCATGGGCGAAACTGCCGAGATTCTCGCGCGGCAGTACGGCATCACGCGGGACCAGTCCGACGCGTTTGCGTTGCGCAGCCAGCACAAGGCCGAGGCGGCCGAAGCCGCAGGGTTTTTTGACGCCGAGCGCGTGTCGGCGCCGGGACACGACGCCAAGGGAAAAGCAATCGAGCTCGATCTGGACGAACATCCGCGCGCGGGCAGCACCATTGAGGGCTTGCGCAAGTTGCCGCTCACGTTTGGTCAGGTTGAGGGGCAGCCGGGCATCATCACCGCTGGTTCTGCATCGGGCATTACCGACGGCGGT
Organism: Vicinamibacterales bacterium; assembly: GCA_046590915.1. Lineage (GTDB taxonomy): Bacteria > Acidobacteriota > Vicinamibacteria > Vicinamibacterales > SCN-69-37 > SYFT01. Next base: position 7,457 of record JBKJTD010000407.1, on the reverse strand, counting down.
GCTGCGCTTGTGCTTGCCGACGAAGCCGAAGCCACCCGCCGTGGCCTGACGCCGTTGGCCCGTCTGACCGGGTGGGCGACGGCCGGCGTGGATCCGCGCATCATGGGCATCGGTCCCGTGCCGGCGGTGCACAAACTGCTGGCTCAGACAGGTCTCACACTTGACGACTTTGATCTCGTCGAGTTGAACGAAGCGTTTGCGCCGCAGGTGCTCGCAGTCCTGCGAGACCTGCCGATCGCCGAAGAGAAGGTCAACGTCAACGGCGGCGCTATAGCCCTGGGCCATCCGATTGGCGCCACTGGCGCGCGCATCCTGGTCACCCTCGTGCACGAGATGCAGCGCCGGCAGGTGCGTCGTGGACTGGCGACTCTGTGCGTGAGTGGGGGCCTCGGCATGGCGCTCGCCGTGGAGCGCTGACCGCTGGCTCCCACGTGGCTCGCCGTCGTGGTGTGGGCAGCGACGATGGCCACGGGGCAGGGCCGTCCGCTGCTCGACGTGCCGTACGTCGCGCAGACGCCGGAGTTGTGCGGTGGTGCGGCTGTGTCGATGGTGATGCGCTATTGGGGAGCCCGGGATGTGGTGCCCGAGGACTTTCAGTCACTGGTCGTTCCGGCGGAGCGGGGGATTCCGACAACGGCTCTCGCTGCCGCAGTGCGTACACGTCGATGGCAGGCGCTTGTGGGGCCGCCCGATCGTGATGCAGCCTGGCAGGCCCTCGAGCAGGACGTGAGCCTGGGCCGCCCTGTCATCGCGCTGATCGAGGTCTCCCCCGATACCTATCACTATGTCGTTGTGGTGGGGCTGACGGCCGGCCAGATCGTCATCCATGATCCAGCGCGGTCGCCGTTTCAGGTGCTCGCCCGTACGGCGTTTCAACGCGCGTGGGCGGTGACGAAGTTCTGGAGCGTCGTGATTTTACCTCCGACGGACGTGGCCTTAGCCCCACGGCCTGAGACGCCGATGCCCGCTTCCACCTCGACGATCACTCCATGTACGGGCATGGTGACGCGCGGTGTGGATCTCGCGCTGATGGGGCAGGCTGCCGACGCGGAGGCTGTTCTTCTCGCGGCGACCGTCGTGTGCGCAACCGACGCGTCGGCGTGGCGCGAGTTGGCCGGCCTGCGCTTTACGCAAAAAAACTGGGACGATGCGGCGCGCCTGGCCGAGACCGCCGTGCGACTGGCGCCCGAGGATCTCCACGCGAGGCAGTTGCTGGCCACCAGCCGTTATCTCGCTGGTGATCGGTCCGGCGCGCTCGACGCGTGGGGACCGATGGACGAGCCAAAAATTGACACCGTCACTGTCACCGGGGCACTACGTACGCCGCACCCGACGGTGATTGAGGCGTCCGGGCTGGAGATGCGGCGGGTGTTGACCGCCGCCATGCTCGAGCGCGCTGAGCGCAGAGTCGGTGAGCTTCCGGTTGCCGTGCGGGCGCGTGTGACATTTACCCCGGTGGACGGTCTCGCGGACGTGGAGATTGCGATGGTCGAGCATAAGGTGGTGCCGACTGGACTGGTGCCCCTGGGCGCGCTCGCGGTTCGTGCGGCCATTCTCGACCAAGTGCGTGTCGATGTGCACGGCGCATTGCGTCAGGCTGAACGTGTCACCGTGGCATGGCGATGGAAGTCCGCCCGGCCGCATGTGGTTGTCGCCGCCGCATTTCCGGCACCCGCGTTCCTGCCAGGCCTCGTGTCCTTCGAGGCGGTGTGGGAGGAGCAGACGTATACGAACGTGTCTCGTGAGTCGCGTCGGCGGGTGGGCCTCACGCTCTCGGATTGGGTCACTGGTCAGGTGCGCTGGCATGTGGGCGTGGGGACGGACCGCTTTGACGGTCGCGGGCATCTCGCAGGCTTCGGTGGAGCAGAATTTCGACTTGCTCAGGATCACTTGGCGCTCACTGCGTCGGGGCAGTTCTGGACACCGAGAAGCAGCGGTGAGGCGTTTTCAAGCGTCGGAGCCACGGCGGCCTGGCGGTCCACACTTTCCGCGTTTGACACGGTCGTGTACGGAGCCGCGTCCACATACCGCGTCAGCACCCATGCGGCCCGTGCGGTGTGGCCGTCTGCGGGCACCGGCGGACGCGGCGCCTTGCTTCGCGCACATCCACTCATCATTGACGACATCGTGAGCGGCCCACTCTTTGGCCGGTCAGTGACCGCCGCAGGTCTCGAAGTGTGGCAGCCGGTGAAGGAACACCTTGGCCAGCGACTGTTTCTCGCCGCCTTTGTTGACGCCGCGCGGGCGACGCGCCTGTACGTCGATGCCGGTGTGGGCGTGCGTCTCGCCACCCTGGGCGGGACCGCTCGTCTCGACATGGCGCATGGCCTGCGCGGCGGCGGGTTCACGGTCTCAGCCGGATGGATGCTGGAGTGGCCTCGGGCTCACTGAGGCGGCTGTTGCCGCGAATCGGCGTCCCGTATACTTGGTGGGTTGTGCGAATCGCAGTCATCCCAGGAGATGGAATAGGCAAGGATGTCACCGCAGAGGCCGTGAAAGTCCTGCACGCCATTGGCGACGTCTCGGGGACCCCGCTGGATCTGGAGCCGCTCCCCTGGAGCGCGGATCACTACCTGGAGACCGGTGTGACGTTGCCTGCCGACGGCTACGACATGCTGCGCAACGAGTTCGACGCGATTTTTCTCGGGGCACTCGGGGATCCGCGCGTCCCGGACAACAAACATGCGCGCGACATTCTGCTCGGTGCGCGTTTTGAACTCGACCTCTACGCCAACTACCGCCCGGTCAAATTGCTGAACGACGCGTTGTGCCCGTTGAAAAATCGCGGGCGGAAGGACGTCAATTTCGTCGTGTTCCGCGAAAACACTGAAGGCGTGTATGTGAGCATTGGTGGCCGCTTCAAGGCGAATACGCCCGACGAAGTCGCCATTCAGGAAGAGATCAACACCTTCAAGGGTGTCGACCGGATCATCCGGCACGCGTTCGCGTTTGCGCAGGCGCACGGGTTGACCAAGGTCTGCATGTCCGACAAGAGCAACGCGATGCTGCAGGGCCACGCGCTCTGGCAGCGCGTGTTCAAGTCGGTCGCGGCCGAGTACCCGGGCATCACCGCGTCGCACATGTATATCGACGCACTGGCCATGTTTCTCGTCAAGGATCCTGGGCAGTTTGAGGTCATCGTTACCAACAATCTCTTTGGCGATATCGTCACCGACATTGGTGGAGCGTTGCAGGGAGGTTTGGGCATGGCCGCCTCCGGCAATATTCATCCCGGCCGCACGTCCCTGTTTGAGCCGGTGCACGGGTCAGCGCCCCCGCTCGCCGGCAAAAATATCGCGAACCCGATGGGCGCGATTCTGTCATCCGCATTGATGCTCGAAACGTTGGGCCGTGTGGATGATGCCTCGCGCGTCGAGGCGGCCGTGGAGGCCGCCATCGTCGCAGGCGAAACCACCACAGATATTGGCGGCACGCGTGGAACCACCCAGGTCGGGGATTGGATCGCCGCTGCCATTCGGAGGCCGAAATGAATGACGTTCTGATTCTTGGCGGGGCACGTACCCCGATGACCGACTACACCGGCGCGCTCAAGGATGTGTCGGCGCTCGAACTGGGTGCGATTGCTTCACGGTCGGCGTTTGACAAGACGGGCGTCAAGCCCGAGTGGATCGAACACGCGGTGTTCGGCAATGTACTGCAAACCAGCAGCGACGCCATCTACGGCGCGCGTCATGTGGCTTTGAAGGCCGGCGTGCCTCAGGAGGTGCCTGCGCTTACGGTGAACCGTCTGTGTGGCTCCGGCATTCAGGCGGCCGTCAATGGCGCGCAGCTGATTCAACTCGGTGAAGCCGGCATGGTGCTCACCGGGGGGATCGAAAGCATGAGCCAGGCGCCGCACATCATGCGCGGCCTGCGATCCGGGTTGCGCCTTGGTCAGGGCAAGCTTGAAGACTACCTCTACGAAGCGCTGCTCGATCCGTACTGCGGGCTGTTCATGGCGCAGACGGCGGAGAAGTGCGCCGCGAAGTACAACATCTCGCGCGAGGAGCAGGATGCGTATGCCATTCGCAGCCAGCAGACTGCGGCCGCCGCGTGGGCGGCTGGGAAATTTGCCGTCGAAATTGCGCCAGTCGAGATCAAATCACGCAAGGGCGCGACCGTCGTCGACAAGGACGACCACCTGCGGCCCGAGACGACGATGGAAGGCCTGGCAAAGTTGCCGGCGGCCTTCTCCAAGGACGGCACGGTGACGGCCGGCAACGCCAGCGGCATCGTGGACGGCGGTGCGGCGCTGATTCTGTCGTCAGAAGCGGCGGCCAAGGACAAGGGATTGACGCCGCTTGGCCGCATCGTGACGTGGGCCTACGTCGGGGTGGACCCGTCCTACATGGGCATGGGTCCGGCTCCCGCGACGCGGTTGGCGCTCACGCGTGCGGGCATGACGCTCGACCAAATCGATTTGATCGAAGTAAACGAGGCGTTTGCCGGCCAGTACCTCGCTGTTGAGAAGGAGCTCGGGCTCGACCGCGACAAAACAAACGTCAACGGCGGAGCCATTGCCCTGGGCCACCCCCTGGGCATGACCGGCACGCGCCTGTTGTTGACGCTGACGCACGAACTGGGTCGTCAGAAGAAGAAATACGGCCTCGCCACAGCGTGTATCGGTGGCGGCCAGGGCATCGCAATGATCGTCGAACGATTCTAAATTCAGCAAGATCTTGGAGTATTTTTCACAACGAGACATGGCGATAAGGAGAAAAAGCTTTTCTCCATGTCTCGTTGTGAATAATTCGTAGGAGCAGATAGATGGCAATCAAGACAGTCGGCGTGTTGGGATGTGGGTTGATGGGCGCGGGCATCGCGCAGGTGTCAGCGGCGGCGGGATTCAAGACGATCGTGCGCGAAGTCAATCAGACAGTTCTCGACAAGGGACTCGCGCGGATCAAGAAATTCCTCGACGGCGGCGTGGAAAAAGGCAAGGTCACGCCTGAGCAGCGCGACACCATCCTCAACAACCTTTCGGGCACCACCGACTTTGCCGGGATGAAGGACTGTGACCTCATCATCGAAGCGATCGTCGAAAACGTCGACATCAAGACCGAGGCGTTCACGGCCCTGGAAGCGGTCTGTGGCGCGCACACGATCTTCGCGTCCAATACCTCGTCGCTCTGCATTACCGAATTGGCCGCCAAGACCGGCCGCCCGGACAAAGTTGGCGGACTGCACTTCTTCAACCCGGTGCCGCTGATGAAGCTGGTCGAAGTGATCAAGGCACTGACGACGTCCGAAGAGACCTACCAGGCGTTGTTTGATTTTTCCCTCGCCATAGGCAAGGAACCGATCACGGCTCCTGACAAGTCCGGCTTCATCGTGAACCGGCTTCTGGTGCCGTATCTACTGGACGCCATTCGTTGTCTCGAACATGGTTTGGGCACGAAAGAAGATATCGACAACGGCATGAAACTTGGCTGCGGCTACCCGATGGGACCGTTGACGTTACTCGACTTCGTCGGCTTGGACACCACGTACTACATCGCGAACATCATGTTTGATGAGTACAAGGATCCCATGTTTGCCGCGCCCCCCCTGCTCAAACGCATGGTGCTGGCGGGCAAACACGGCCGCAAGAGCGGCGAAGGTTTCTACAAGTACTGACTACCAACAAGGGACTGAGAGGATCACGTGGAGGACATAGTCAGGGCACTACTGGCCGCGCTCGGCGAAGACCCCACGCGTGATGGGCTCAAGGAGACGCCCCGCCGTGTCGCGAAGTCGATGGACTTTCTGACCAGCGGGTACAAGACCGATCTGGACGAGCTCGTCAACAACGCGCTGTTCGACGTGGAATACAGCGAGATGGTGATTGTGCGCGACATCGACTTCTACAGCCTGTGCGAGCATCACCTCTTGCCGTTTTTCGGAAAGTGTCACGTGGCCTACCTGCCGTCAAAGCGGGTCATCGGCCTCAGCAAACTCCCTCGCATCGTCGACATGTTCGCGCGTCGCTTGCAGGTGCAGGAGCGCTTGACCGAACAAATCGCGGACGCCATCACATCAAAAATCAACCCGACGGGCGTCGCCGTGGTGATGGAAGCGACGCACCTCTGCATGGCCATGCGCGGCGTCGAAAAACAAAACTCGACGACGGTCACCAGCGCGATGCGGGGCACTTTTCGCGACGATGCCCGCACGCGTCATGAATTTCTTGAACTGATTCGATACCGTCACAAGCCGTCCGCCGAGGCCGGCCGGTAATATACTTTCGGGATGGTCAAGTCTGTCGTCATTGTGCTGGCAGCACTGCTTTTCGTCGCACCGGTACCGGATGTCACGACCGCGTTCTCGTGTGCAGCTGACCTGGGTGTCGGCATCAAAAGCAAACGGAAGTTCTGCGACATCATCATCACCACTGCTGCGAAAGAGGGGGTGACGATGACGATTCCACCGCATACGGGGGCCACCACGCTGCGGTTTGATTTGCACAATCGATACACGCTCGGCACCGCCAACGCGACGCCCGCGCAGTTGTTTGCCAAACACACGGCGGCGGTTGCAGTGCTTGATCAGAATGGCGCGGTGGTCGGGCGCGGAGCGGTGTCCCGGGAGCTGCGGACCGAGGTGGATCTCTTTGACCGCATCGCGGGAGGAATGGGGCCTGGTGGTGCCATCGCCGTGGCGCCCGGACGCCCGGAGCCTGTGGTGATCGAGCTGCCCGAGGCGGTGACCCTTATCTCGGTGGTCGGTCTGAGCCTCGACGCCTCGTCACTGGCCGAGCAGGGGACGTTCATGACGCCCGGTCGCCCGGTCGCGGCCGGCAGCAATTTTCGCATCGACTACACGCGGAAGTAACGCACGCGCTCAGTGCACGTTGCGTGTTTTCTTCGTCATGTAGTCCTGCAGGACGTACTGGCCGAGCGTGTAGGGCGTGGTGAAATACGCCTTGCCGTGGCAGATGCGGGCGACGCGGCGAACAAATGACACCAGATCGTAGTCGCGCGCAAGCATGAAGGTGTTGATCATGATCCCGGCTCGACGGCAGGCGGCGACTTCGGCAAACGTCTCCCGAAGCACATACGGATCGAGCCCGAAGGCATTCTTGTAGATGCGTCCGTCCGGCAGACTGATCGCAGACGGTTTGCCGTCGGTGATCATGATGATCTGCCGCATGTCCTTGCGCTGCCGCTCGAGAAGCCGGCGCGCGAGCCGAAGGCCTTCGCGGGTGTTCGTGTAATACGGTCCGACACGCACGCGGCCGAGCTGGGCCAGCGGGACTTCCTCCGCCGAGTCGTGAAACAGCACCACCTTGAGATCGTCGCCGGGATACTGGTGTTTGATGAGGTTGGTGAGCGCAAGTGCCACCCGCTTGGCCGGCGTGAAGCGATCTTCGCCATAGAGAATCATGCTGTGGCTGCAATCAAGCATCAACACCGTGGCGCAGGAACTCTGGTATTCGCCCTGTGCGACCATCAGGTCCGAGTAGTCGATGTCGATGCCGG
>JBKJTD010000374.1:0-4203 GCA_046590915.1 Vicinamibacterales bacterium | reverse complement strand
GATGCCTGGTGGATTTCACTGTTTCCCGGACTGGCGATCACGCTGACCCTGCTCGGATGCAGCCTCGTGGCTGACGGACTGGGCGCTCACCGCCATACTACGACCGACGCAGCGTCTCGCTGAGGCCGCGAATAGCCGTCACCGCGGGACCGTTGCCTCCGAAGTCCAGCGGAGGCTGCCCGGTACGCTCGGCGTCCGCGAGCGACTCGTCGTACGGGATCTCGGCCACGATAGGCAGCCCATGTGCGGCGCAGAAGCTGCCGACGGCGGCGCGGTCTGCGTCGTTGCGTATCTTGTTCGTCACGGCACGAACGTCGCCGATCCCGAGTTCCTCTGCCAGTTCCGCGATCCGTCGCGCGGTCTCCATCGATCGATAGTACGGTTCGACGACCGCGAGGAAGCGCGACACGTGTTTGCCCGTGCCGCGAGACAAGTGTTCCAGACCCGCCTCCATGTCCACGACCACGTCGTAGGACTCCGGAGCGCGGGCGATCAGTTCACCGAGGAAGCCACGGACCGTGGCATGTGCTGAGCACATTCAACCAGCGCCGCCGTGTCCCACGGCGCCCATGACGACAAGCTGTACGCGATCGGGACCAGGAACGCCGAAGTCGCGCAGCACCTGCAGCGGCTCGGCTCCAAAGCGGCTCGTGACCGTGCCGTCGGCCTGCGTTTCACGAATCATCAGTGAGCGGGGCAGCGACGCAATGGTCCGGGCGCGATCGGGCGGAATACCGAGGGTGGTGGCGAGGTTCGGATTGGTGTCGGCGTCGACCGCGACTACCGAGCGCCCCTGACGCCCGAGCAGTCTCGAGAGTGTGCCGGCAATCGTGGTCTTGCCGCTGCCGCCCTTGCCGGCTATCGCGAGTCGGATCGTATTCATGGCCACACTATAATGGCTTCGGTGCCGACGCGGTCGACAATAGACGTCCCTCCGTGCGGGTGCGGATCGCCTGGCCTGACGTCGGCGTCGACCTGCTATTGCTCCGTCGAGGATCTCCTGCGTGTCATCCGCCGGCGGTATTCGCTGGCTGTCATGAACGCCATCCACCACAACCAGCCGGCTCGCTACCGCACACTGGCTGGCCTGCTCCCTGGGGCGAGCAGTTCCACGCTGGCGGAAACACTTGGCGCCCTCGAGGCCGCGCATCTCATCGTGCGCCGGGCATCGGACGCGATTCCGACCACCGCGTACGAACTGACACAGAGCGGGGCCCGGCTGTTGAGCCGTCTGAAGCCGCTCCTCGATGACATCCAGCAATAGCACTTCGGTTGTCCGAAGTGCCCTTGTAACCCTTTCCGCGCTCAGCTACAGTCGCCGAAGGTCCCAAGTGGAACGTCTGCTGGTGGAAGTCCGCGGCACCGTGCAAGGGGTGGGGTTTCGCCCACACGTCTATACCCTTGCCACCTCGCTGGGCCTCGCCGGATTCGCACGCAACCGCGGCGCGCACCTCTTCATTGACCTCGAAGGCGAACCCGTCGCCGTCCGCACCTTCGTCGATACGCTGGCGACGTCGCCGCCGGCTCGCGCCGTGATCGAGGGCATCACCTGCCGTCAGGCCAACCCCGGCTTCAGGACGGGCTTCACCATTCAGGAAAGCGACGCAACCCATGACGGCGACGTCACGGTCTCGCCAGATATCGCGACCTGTGATGCCTGCCTTGACGAGTTGTTCGATCCCGGCAACCGGCGCCACCGGTACGCGTTCATCACGTGCGCGCTCTGCGGCCCTCGATTCACGATCGTCCAGGGCGTGCCATACGACCGGTCGCGCACGACCATGCGCGCTTTCGATATGTGCCTGGTGTGCCGGCACGAGTACGAGGACCCGTCAAATCGCCGCTTCCATGCGCAACCGATAGCCTGCCCCGATTGTGGTCCGACACTGGCGATGTTGGCGGGCGATCGGCTGGTCTCGCGCGCCGATGGGGCGGTTGATGCAGCCGGCAAGGCGCTCGACGCCGGCCAGATCGTGGCTCTCAAAGGACTGGGTGGATATCACCTGGCCTGCGATGCGACGAACGGTCGCGCCGTCGCCACGCTGCGCGCGCGCAAACATCGCGACGCGAAACCGCTCGCCATCATGCTTGACGCCGCCGGCGCCGCTCGCCTTCAGCAATGGCCCGACGTGTGGAACGCCCTCAACGGTCCGGGTCGTCCGATTGTGCTCGTGGACCGGAGCATCGTGGCCGCCTCCATCGCGGAAGACGTGGCGCCGCGGTGCCCCACGATCGGCGTCATGCTTCCATACACGCCGCTTCATCATCTGCTCATGCGCGCCGTCGCTCGCCCCCTGGTGATGACCAGCGGGAATGTGAGCGAGGAGCCAATCGCATTCGATGACGAGGATGCGCGTCGCAGGCTTGGCGCGATCGCCGACGCGTTCCTGACGCACGACCGCGCCATCGAGTCTCGTTGCGACGACAGCGTCGTGCGCGTGATCGCCGGCGGGACATCGCCGTTCCGACGTGCCCGGGGTTTCGCCCCGGCGGCAATGACGGTGAAGGAATACGCGCCAGAGCCAATCCTGGCCACAGGTGGGCACCTGAAGAACACCTTCGCCATTCATGCAGGGCGACGCGTCTGGGTCTCGAGTCATGTCGGTGATTTGTCGACCGTTGCCGCGTTCACCGCGCTGGGTCAGAGCGTGGCGCGGGCCACGGATTTCCAGGGTGTGCACCCGCGGGTTCTGGCCCACGACCTCCATCCCGACTACCTGTCGACGCGCTTCGCTGAGGAGTATCCAGCTGACCGGCGCATCGCGGTGCAACATCACCACGCCCACGTACTCTCCTGTGCGGCCGAACACGGCGTCACCGAACCGGTGCTCGGCGTGGCCTTCGACGGATCGGGCTTCGGCACCGATCACGCGGTCTGGGGTGGCGAGTTCCTGTTGGTCGAGGGCGCGGCGTTCGCGCGTCTGGCCCACCTCAAGTACGTGCCGCTGCCCGGCGGCGAAGCGGCGGTTCGGGAACCGTGGAGAATGGCCCTGGCCCACCTCGAGGCAGCGGGACAGCACGCGATGCTCGGCGCCATTGCCGACCGGATCGGGTCGGCACGATTTGCACCCGTGCGTCAGTTGGTTCTGCGACCAGACGCGGCCCCGCGCACGTCGAGCGTCGGCCGGTTATTCGACGCTGTGGCCTGCATCACCGGCATCGGTGACAGGTCCGCCTTTGAGGGCCAGGCTGCGATGGGCCTTGAGGCGCTTGCCGGGAACCACGCCGGACGCGACTACTTCTTCGACCTCGACACGACCTCGTATCCCTGGACGATCGACCCCGCTCCGCTCGTCCGAGCTGTTGCCACTGATGTGCTCTCGGGCGTGAACACGTCCGCAATCGCCGCCGGATTTCACGACGCGGTCGCGCGCATGATCGCTCACGTCGCCGCGCGACTGGCCGAGCGCGTCGGCGCCCGCCATCTCGCGCTCACGGGCGGCGTCTTTCAGAACGCGCGCCTGACGGACGCTGCCGCAGCGGCGCTCTCAGCCGCGGGCTTGACTGTACTTGTCCATCGCCTGGTTCCGTGCAACGATGGCGGCCTTTCGCTCGGACAGGCGGTGGCGGCGGCTTGTATTCTCAGGAACGAATCCGGACTGGAGCATCGCGTATGTGTCTAGGCATCCCCGGCCGCATCGTCGAATTTGTTGACGAGGCGCACCATCTGGCGCGGATCGAAGTCTCGGGCGTCAGGCGGGTCATTAACGTCGGACTCGTGCTGGCCGATGGCCTGGTGCCCGGGGACTGGGTCCTGATACATGTCGGGTTCGCGCTGAGCAAGATTGACGAGGAGGAAGCTGAACGCACGACCGCTCTTCTGCGTGAGCTCGGCGAGATCTACGATCAGGAAATCGATGAGTTGTCCTCGAGCCGAATCGAATGACGCCGGTTGCTGCGCACGCTGAGACCATGGTGCGCGCGCACTTTGTGGCGTCGTGCGCCGCCGCGGCGACCTTCTTTGCGTCCGAGGCCGACGCTATCGCGAGCGCCTGTGAGGCACTCGCGACGAGGTTTGCCAGGGGAGGCACGCTGTTCGTGCTCGGCGAGGGCGCCCAGGCGAGTGACGCGCACCACATCTCGGTCGAGTTCGTGCATCCCATCATCGTCGGCAAGCGCTGCCTGCCGGCTACCGCACTGACAGGCGACCGCGGGGGCGCCGAGCCGCTGAAGGCCTTGCTCCGCCCCGGTGACATCCTGCTC